>JBDTJJ010000312.1:0-5722 GCA_039935895.1 Bacteroidia bacterium
GCTTAAATTGCTTGTCGTGTAAGGTTACTAAACTCATATTTCGTTACTATTTCTTTTTATTGGTAATATGGTGTTCGCCAAAGGCTCGGTTCATAAGATGTGCAAAAGTAGCAAAATTAACCACGTAAAAGCCTTAATATATAGCTAAATATTTGGGCGTTCCGGCGCATCGTCATCGCCATTAATTAGAAAATTTTCTGCGCCGTCGGGCTTTTGCTGCAAGTTTTTGGATTTTGCGCATTGTTTTCGTTTTTTTTAATTGTTTCGCATAATGCTGAAAAAGCATTTCCAAAAAGCTTTCCACGTCAATCCCTAACGCAAATACAGCATTTCAGTAAACAAAAAGTATTATCTTTCAACAAAAATGAAACTCAAAAAAACATATACAGCTATAGGTTTAATGAGCGGCACTTCGCTCGATGGCTTAGATATTGCCTTATGCAACTTTACTCAAAAAAATAATAAATGGACTTATAAAATTACACACGCAAAAACATTTATTTATAACAAAACTTGGAAAACTAAATTACAACAAGCTCCACAGCTTAGTCCGCAAAATTTTTGGAAACTGCACGTTGATTTTGGTAAATTTTCTGCGCAAACTATCAATCAATTTTTAAAAAACACAAAACATAAAATAGATATTATTGCTTCGCACGGGCATACTATGTTTCATCAGCCACAAAATGGGTTTACTTGCCAAATTGGTGATGGTGCTGCCATTGCTGCTTTAACCAGTATTACAACCGCCTGCGATTTTAGAAGTACAGATGTTGCACTTGGCGGGCAAGGTGCGCCTTTGGTACCCATTGGCGACGAACTGCTTTTTTCTAATTATGATGCTTGTTTAAATATTGGAGGAATTGCCAACATATCTTTTACACACAAAAAACAACGCTTGGCATTTGATATTTGTCCAGCAAATTTGGTGTTTAATTTTTATGCAGCCAAAGCGGGTATGCCTTATGATAAAGGAGGTAAACTTGCCAAAAAAGGAACAATTAATCAAGCGCTTTTAAAAGAACTTAATGAGTTATCTTTTTATAAAAATTTTAAAAGTAAATCGCTTGGAAGAGAATGGATTGATGAAAAAATAATTGCTTTAATTGAACGTAAAAATATTTCCATAAATGATAAATTAGCTACGGCGGTTGAACACAGCGCATTTCAAACGGCCAAAGTTTTAAATTACTTTAAAATAAAAAATGTCTTAATAAGTGGGGGAGGTGCCTATAACAGTTTTTTTATTGAACGTATAGAACATTATACAGTCTGTAAATTAATTTTACCCGATGATAAAACCATACAATTTAAAGAAGCATTGATATTTGCTTTTTTAGGCGTGTTACGTTTGCGTAATGAAACTAATTGCCTGAAAAAAGTTACCGGAGCTACCAAAAATAGTTGTGGCGGAGCTTTGTATGTCGGTAAAAATAATTAAGCAATTGCTTTTGTTTTACTTCTTTCAAAGCCAAATTCCAAAATTTTATCAATAAAATCGTAAGGTTTATAGCCATCTATTGCTGCCTGGTGGAAGATACATGTTGCCGGAGTCATGCCTGGTAATGAATTGACTTCAATAAAAATTACTTCGCATTTGCAATTTTCATACACACGCACAAAAGCATCAATCCTGCAATAACCACTCACTTTTAATGCACGCGCTGCACCCTTTAAGGCTTCTTTAACTTGGTCAGATATTTTTTGTCGATCTTCATTATTACGAGAATATCTTGCCGGAGTTATGTTTTGTCCTTGTCCGGCTAAAAACTTTTCTTCCAAACTTAATACATCGCCTTCACTTAATGCTTCACTAGCTTCAAAAACTTCGTATTCAATTTCGCCTTTGGCGTTGTAATGAGTTAGCATTCCACCTGTGACTTCCAAAAAGTGTGCGGCATCTTTTTTAGCGATTAATTCTTCTACTAGAATTACATTCTTTAAAGGAAATTCTTCTTTATCTTTTATGTGAAGTACTGCTGCGGCTTGCGCATCAAGGGTTTCAGTCTTTCTAAAAATTAATTTAGAAAATGCTTCAAACTCAGTAAATGTTTTTATTTTTTTAACTGCACTGCTACAACCATCGTCAACCGGTTTTGCTATGAATGGATATTTAATTTTATCGTGCAGCGTTTGTTTTATTTCATCACGCTTGTTGTTCCAATCTTCTTCGTTAACCAACAAATGCTCTGCCACTAAATAACCGTTTTCTTTTAATATTTCGTTAGTGACATACTTATTAATCGTTATTTCAGAACTTATTTTTCCTGAACCATTATAAGGCAAGCCAAAGGTTTCTAATTTTTCTTGCACACTACCATCTTCACCTGGCCTGCCATGCAATGCAATAAATACCGCATCCACTTTCTTCGCTAAATCTTCATAAGTTAATGATGTTGGTTTAGCAAGTGTATCGGCAGAAGAATATTTTTCGGTGATGTGCTTGCACTCGTTTATAATTTCTTTTACAACCGGATGAATTGCATAGTTTTCAATCTTTTCTTTAATATCATCTGCATTATCTTTCAATAAAATATTGATGGGAATTTGATACAATAAATGTTGCTCGTTACTTCCTGTCAAGAAAATTGGCAATGGCGTATATTTTTCTGACGAAGCTAATTTCTCATAAATATTTCTTCCGCTTTCGACAGAAATATGTCGCTCACTTGAGTAACCACCTAATATAACAGCTACACGTGTTTTATTATTTACAGCGTGTTTATCGGTATGAATAAGATGTTCCAAACGTTCCATGGTAAAATCATACAAACGCGCGCCTTTACTTTGCTTAATACGTTTTGTAAGCGAAGCATGAATAATGAATGTTAAAAATTGCGAAGGATTTAAACCAATTTCTGCTGCCTGATGAAAGAAAAATGAAGACGGCATCATACCCGAAGTGGTATTGGGATCATTCAAAAATATTTTCCCTTCTTTATTGATGAAGCCGTCAATACGTGCATACACATCAAAATGTAAGGCGTAAAATAATTTCTGACAATCAGTCCTAATTTGATTTATTTGATCTGCAGGTAAATCAATAGGTGTGATTTTACGCGATAAACCTGGTAAATATTTACTACGATAATCAAATAATTCTTTTCCTTTTTTAATTTCGGTAGGAGGAAGGGCGATAGCTTTTCCACTTTCATCTTCTAAAACAATGCAAGAAAATTCTCTGCCTTCAATAAAACCTTCCACCAAAACAGTGCTTTCTCCGTCTAACGATTCAACAACAAAACCTTCTTTAGTTTTTAATTCGGCATTGAAAAATGTAATCAGCTCGTTTGGATCGTAAATAATTTTATCTTCAATTTTGCAAGGCATACCAATACCTTCACGTATATCAGAAAGTGTGCGGACGAATTCAAATTTTTGTTCGTTATTTAAAGCATTCCACTCTTTTGCATCAACCCATTTAGTAAATAAGGCTTTCTCAATGGCTTGCATAAATGCAAATTCATCTTCTTTTAGTAAAACGCTAATACCAATGGAAGAACCTTGATTAGCGGGTTTTACAACCAAAGGAAATTTAATTTTTTCTTTGGCTTCTTTAAATGCTTGCTTGCAAGTGCCGTTTATGTAGTCATTTCTATCAATGGTAAAATAATTCGGACTATTAAATCCGGCATTAATCATTAATTGCTTTTGCACGCTTTTATCTATACCAATAGAAGATGATAAAATGCCGGAACCTGTGTATGGAATTTTATAATACTCTAACAAACCTTGCAATTTGCCATCTTCGCCGTACGGGCCATGCAAACATAAAAATGCAATATCGATTAAGTCGTGCAATTGTTCTGCGCTAACTTTTTTACCAATTTTATTAATAAGATTTTCTTGCTCTGAAATGCTAAGCGCACCAAGGCTTTCGGCATATAATTGAAAATGAGAATTACTTGCCGGAAGAAATTCAACCGGAGGATAAAAATCTCTGATAGAGCCTTTATAAATAAATTGCCAGTTAAGTAAAACGAAATTACCGAAGCTATCGACAAACAAAGGAATGGCTTCGAAAATGGATTTATTTAAATTATCGTAAACGGTGCGTCCGCCTGCAAAAGAAACCTCGCGCTCTTTAGAGAATCCACCGAAAATTATACCGACTTTTATTTTAGACATAATACAATTGTATTTTGTACAATGTACAATGTACAGCGTACTGATTTCAACAAAGATAAGCGAAGAAAAAAGGCTTATTGGGTATTTGCAAAAAGGAAATCAACTAGTTTATTAACAGCCAAACCACGGTGACTGATTTTGCTTTTTTCGGCAGTTTCCATTTGCGCAAAGGTTTTATCGTAACCGTTTGGCTTAAAGAGTGGGTCGTAGCCAAAGCCTTTGTTACCTTGCATTTCGGGTAAAATTAAGCCTTTAATAATTCCATCAAAAGTGTGTGTTTTTTTATTAAAACAAAGCGAAATTACGGTTTTAAAACAAGCGTTTCGGTTGGGTTTATCTTTTAATTCAGTCAGAAGTTTTTGATTATTATCGGCATCACTTTTTTGCAAGCCTGCGTAACGTGCCGAGTAAACTCCGGGTTCGCCATTTAGGGTTTCTACTTCTAAACCACTATCGTCGGCAAAGCAATCTAAACCAAAACGTTTATAAATATAGGTTGCTTTTAAAAGTGCGTTTTCTTCTAACGTATTTCCTGTTTCGGCAATATCATCGGTAAAATTTAAATCAGATAAAGAAACCAACTCAATGCTTTTTGGAAGTAATAGTTTTATTTCCTGTAATTTGTGTTGGTTGTGCGTAGCGAAAATTAGTTTCATTAAAAGTTGATTCGCAAAGAAGTGAAGGGCATTACAAACGCAGTTGGGTTATACACATTGTAATTCCGACTTTCCTTAAAATCTCTTCCAAAGGCTGTTTGATACATAATGTTTACGCCAATGTATGCTTCCATTCTGCTCTTTAATAAGCTATAACCAATTTTGTGTTCGCTCATTAAAAACAAATTATTTTCTAAAATAGATAGATTCATTTTAGATTGGAAATTTACACCAATTTGCACACTGCTATTAATAATTAAATGCTTGTATTTAAAAGAAATTCCATTATTTGCGGTAAGAAAATTATAAGCAATATTTTGTTTGCTTTCAGATGCAATATTTGTTATTGAATCAAAACGATCGAGTGTTCTACTGAATACATAATGATTATATGAAGCAGAGAATTCATAATAAAAGTGTTTACACAACTTAACTGAAAGCCCCGCTGAAATACCAAAATTCGTAGAAATTTTATTGCGCCATGTATCGGTATAATTAAAAGAAGACCAAACGTCATTATAATTCGCTGAATTATCGTTATAACTTTGATGTTTTTGCGTAGGTATAATAAAAGTCGCCTTCGGCTCCACAAAAAACCTGACTTTTTTAACCTTTAAGGTATCATTTGCTTTTATAGAAATGCTTGCTATAAACAAACCTATAAATAGAAGTTTTAAATTTAATTTCATAAACCAAATGTAACCCAAATCAATCTTTTAGCCAAGCATTATTTAATTAGGCTATTTTTAAGTAAAGATTACCTTTGCTCGCTTTTTATGAAAAAACATATTATAAATTCCACATTTTCTTTACTGAAATTTACGTTATTAACTGTTTTGTTTTTCTCTTTATCGTATAGAATTAAAGCACAAGGTGATAATAACGCTAATAACAATTACAAAGGACTACTTTTTAATCAATTCGACTCATTAGAAAAA
>JBDTJJ010000313.1:0-7520 GCA_039935895.1 Bacteroidia bacterium
AATTGTTTACAAAGAAAAAGTACAAGTCGCCGTTGGCACTACTGATGTTAATGGTGATGTAATGATAAGATCAATAGCCAAAGGGAAATACAATATAAAAGCTGCTTATGTTGGATACAACCCACAGCAAATTAATGATGTAAAAGTTGACAGCAATAAGACAACTTACGTAAACATTCCCTTATCAAACGAGGGTATCAAGCTACAATCCGTTGAGGTAGTAGATTATAGCATACCCACAATTGACCCAAACACCATATCGGGCGGCACAGTAACTAAAGAAAACTATCAGCACATGGCGGCTAAAGATGTTAATGGTGTAATATCTACACAAGCCGGCGTTATTTCAAATAGCAATGGTTATAAATCTAAAGTAAGTGTTAGGGGCTGTCGTGCCGGAGGTAAAAATGTTTTTATAGATGGCGAACGTGCTATCGGTACAAACAACCTGCCTCAATCTGCAGTAGAACAAGTACCTCTAACTTTAGGTGGTTTGCCTGCTCAATACGAATATGCGCCACTTCCAGATAGGAATCAAACATCTTCTTTTATTGATCAATCTAAAAAAGTGGTCGCGGTAAAAACTGTTATTCCACCAGCTGTTACAAACAATGAAGGCACAGAAGAGTATAGTATATTTAAAGAAAATGCATTTGCAGGCGTTCGCAATCAACCGCTTTCTACGTTTGCTATTGATGTTGATGCAGCTTCATATAGCAATACCCGTCGTATGTTAAGCCAGGGTTTGCTTCCTCAAAAAGATGCCGTTCGTATAGAAGAATTTATAAATTATTTTAAATATAATTATCCCCAACCGAAAGAAAATAAACCATTTAGCATTTCTACAGAATACGCTGTTTGCCCATGGAATAAAGAACATAAACTTTTACAAATTGGACTGAAAGGCAAAGAGTTAGATGCTAATATTTCTGTGCCGAATAATTTAGTTTTCTTAATTGATGTCAGCGGTTCTATGTCGGATGAAGATAAACTTCCTTTATTAATAAGAGGTTTTAAATTATTGGCAAAACAATTACGCGAACAAGATAAATTATCTATTGTAGTGTATGCCGGTTCATCGGGTGTGGTGCTTGATGCAGTAAGTGGCGATGAAACAAATAGAATAAATACAGCCTTAGAAAGTTTACATGCCGGTGGATCTACCGCAGGTGGAGAAGGAATAAATTTAGCATATAAAATGGCTGAAAAATACTTCATCAAAAACGGAAATAATCGCGTAATTCTTGCGACTGATGGAGACTTTAATGTTGGTGTTTCAAGCGAAGATGAATTGAAAACACTTATCGAAGAAAAAAGAAGTCATGGTATTTATTTATCTGTGCTTGGTTTTGGCGAAGGAAACATTAAAGACAACAAAATGGAAACCCTTGCTGATAAAGGAAATGGCAACTATTATTACATCGATAATTTTATGGAAGCGCGTAAAGTTTTGGTTTCTCAGTTTGGTGGCACTATGTACACCATTGCAAAAGATGTAAAAATTCAAGTTGAATTTAATCCAGCAAAAGTGAAAGAGTATCGTTTAATTGGTTATGATAATAGAATGCTTAACGCTGAAGATTTTAATAATGATAAAAAAGATGCAGGCGAGTTAGGTGCCGGACATTGTGTAACTGCTTTGTATGAAATTATTCCTGTCGGTAGCCCTGATAGCCAGGTTAGTGTAGATGAATTAAAATACACAAAAGTTAATCCTACAGATAACAGTAATGAAATTGCGACCGTAAAATTTCGTTACAAAGGCGTAAAAAAACAAGATACTACCTCTAAATTAATTGAAGAAGTTGTATTGAATAATGTATTGGAACTTAATCAAACATCTACCAATTTTAAATTAGCTGCCGGCGTTTCCGAATTTGGATTATTGCTTAGAGGAAGCGAATACAAAGGCCTGTGTAATTTTAAAGAAGCGATTGAATTGGTTACTCCTGCTAAACAAAACGACCCTGATGGCTATATAGCCGGATTAATTGAAATGATGAAATCTGCAAAAGAATTAATGAGTGTTGAATTGACAAAAAAATAAAATCACTACGTCATTGTGAGATTAATTTAAGTCTCGCAATGACGTTTTTTATTTAACAGCGCTTAGTATTTCTTTCAAGAAAACATCTTGCTCAAAATTATGATGCTGCGTTAAACCCAAGCGAACAATAACCATTTTTTTAGAAGGAATAATAAACACACGTTGTCCTTCGTAACCATCCATATAATATAAATCGTTTGGCGCACTTGGGTATTCTTTATTAGTTGGATTATTTTTTTCGCCGGCATTTAACCAAAACTGAAAACCATAATCGCCTTTTTCTGCAGTAATTGCAGGTGTAATACTTTGCTGAATCCAATCTTCGGTTAAAATTCTTTTGCCATTGCAAACGCCTTTGTTTAAATACAATAAGCCAAAACGCGCCCAATCTCTTGCAGTTGCATACATATAAGATGAACCCACAAATGTGCCTGAACCATCGGGCTCCATAACCGCACTGTACATACCCAAAGGATAAAATAAACTATCGTACGGAAATGAATGATACATTTTTTCACCAATAGTTTGTTTAATGATGCGAGATATAATATTGGTGTTACCACTTGAATAATAAAACTCGGAGCCCGGTGTAGTTTTTAATTTATGCGAAGCCGTGTAAGCACCCATATCTGATTTTTCAAATAACATTCTAGTGCCATCACTACTTTTAGTATAATCTTCTACAAAATTTAAACCACTGCTTTGCTGCAATAAGTTTTTAAGTGTAATAGCATGCCGAGGATCTTTTTCATCTTGCCACTCAGGGACAGATGCAGCTTGATCAACATTTAGCTTTCCATTTTTTACCAATAAGCCAATTAACGCACTTGTAACGCTTTTAGTCATGCTCCACCCAAGTAGTTTTGTGTCTTTTGTAAATCCGGGTGCGTATTGCTCGGCAACTATTTGTCCGTTATACAAAACAATTATAGCGCGTGTACGAATTGGTTTTTTTACATCTTTTTCGTTAAAAATATTTTGTACAGCTTGTTGTAACTTTATTTTATCTACTTCGGCAGGAAACTCTCCTGAAAATTTATTTCCCATTGGCCAAGCAACTGTATCTTGGTTTATTTTTGGAAGATGACCCAATTGAAAATGCTGGTTACGCAAATCTTGTTCAGATATTTCGTTTACCAAAGTAGCACCTAATCCTTTACGATAAATTGCTTTACATTTTGCAAAGCCAAATACGGAACCTGTTACAGAAGAATCGGCGTAATCAACTTTAAATGTTCCTAATTTCATTGGGCCAAAACCGAGTTCTTGTGCACGCACTTCCGCTTCATTTCCATTAGCTACAAATACTGCCGAACACATGTTTTTTGCGCCATATCCAGTTATAATTGGGAATGAAATATTACAATAATAAATGCCATATCCAAGTCCGACTAACAATAATGTTACAAGTATTCGTTTTACAATTTTCATACAAAATGTTTTAATAAATGTAGTAAAAATAAATTAGCAAGCAATTTGCAGCATGTGATGTAGTTTTTTGTAATTTGAACTAGTTGCTGCGTTAGGGATTGTAGTGTAAAGCTTTTGTTGTAATCAACAAAACTTGCAACGAAAAGCCCGCCGCTGTAATCAGCGGAACGCCCTAAAAATAAGTAGTAAATAAAATATTTGTAGTTCTATCATTTTCTTATCTTTGGTTTTTGATGAGCTTTTTATACCCTTCATTTTTATTTGCTCTTGGCGCGCTGTCAATCCCTATTATCGTCCACTTATTTAATTTTAGGCGATACAAAAAGGTTTATTTTACCAACGTCCGATTTTTAAAAGAAGTACAGCAAGAAAGTAAATCTAAATCTACGCTGAAACGCTTGCTTATTTTGGCATCTCGACTTTTAGCTTTAACGTGCTTAATTTTGGCTTTTGCGCAACCTTACATCCCAAGTAATCATAACATAAAAAAAGGGGCGCGAAGTATTGTTGTTTATATTGATAATTCGTTTAGTATGCAGGCGGCTAATAAAAACGGCAGTTTATTAGATGATGCTAAACGAAAGGCACGCGAGCTTATTACGGCAAGTGCGGCTAGTGATAAAATACAATTAATTAGTAACGATTTTTATGCTTCGTCAACTAGTGTTTTAAGTAAAGAGCAAGCTTTAGATGCGGTTGATAAATTAAACGTTTCTCCTTCTGTTAAAAGTTTGCAAGAAATTTATAATCGTGCAAAAAGCAATATAGATACCGATTTGAAAGATGCTGAATTTTTTTTAATAAGCGATTTTCAAAAAAATAACGTAACCAATTTTAAACCCGATAGTTTAGTGGAAACTAATTTTGTGTTGTTGGAAAGTGCACCTGCGCAAAATATATTTATAGATACTTGCTTTGTAGAGAGTCCGTATTTTCAAGCAGGAACGAGTCAAAAATTACACATAAAAATTAAAAACCTCTCTGATAAAGAAATTGAAAACGGTTCGTTAAAATTATACGTAAACAACAAACAAATTGCGCCTGTTAGCTTTAAAGCTAACCCAAATGCTGCCACAGATGCGCTAATTAGCTTTACTTGCAAAGATACCGGCGTGCAACAAGGCAAACTTATTGTAGAAGATTTTCCGGTAACGTTTGATGATACGTTGTATTTTTCTTTCCATGTAAATAACAGAATACCATGTTTAAACATTCATAAAAAAGAGGAGAAATCTGCACAATATTTACAAAGTCTTTTTAGTAACGATTCGTTGTTTACTTATTACGATCAAAACGATCAAAGCATAGATTTTTCTTACTTTAATAAAAGTAATTTAATTATGGTTAATGGATTGCAAACCATTAGCAGCGGCTTATCGCAAGAATTGAAGAAATATATTTTGGCAGGCGGAAGCGCGCTTATTTTTCCTTCAGAAACGGCTGATAAAGATTCTTACAATAGTTTCTTTAACCTGTTTAATTTACCTAATTTTATAAATATAGATACATCAACCTATCGTATAGATGGCAAAAATTTACCGAAAGATTTATACGAAGGTGTATTTGAAAAAACACCTGATAATATGGATATGCCAAGCGTGCATCAACATTATGTAACTAAAGGTAATTCACGCAGTGGTGAAGAAGTAGTTTTAAAACTCATAAACGGACAACCATTTTTAAGTCTGTATAAAAAAGGAAAAGGAAGATTATATGTTTGCACTTCTTCGTTAAATGAAAAGAGCAGCAGCTTTGCAAAACATGCCTTATTTATACCCACACTTATAAAAATAGCCATACTTAGCAGACCGTCTCCACCACTTTATTACGATTGCGGAAAGAACGAAGCTATTGATGTAAGCAATGTAAATACCAATGGAGAAACACCTTTGCATATTTCTTCATCTGAAACTAAAACAGATTTTATACCCGAATTGAAAATTACCGAAGACAGTAAACACCTATTAACACACGGAAATCCAGCTTATGCCAACAACTATTTTTTACAGCGTGACAGAATAAATGTAGAAGGTTTAGCTTTTAATTATAATCGAAAAGAAAGTGATTTGGCTTCTTTTACAAAAAATGAATTAAGTGCAATGATAAAAAATGCCAACTGGAAACGCACGCATTTAATTGATGCTTCTGCCGGAAATATGCAAGCATCATTAGCTGAAATTGGCGGTGGCACACGCTTGTGGAAATTATTTATTCTTTTAACTTTATTGTTTTTAGCAGTCGAAATTATTTTAATTAAACTTTTAAAATGAACTACTTAATTAAAAATGCAAAGGTGGTTGATGCCAATTCGCCACAAAACACCAAGCGTGTTGATATATTGGTTGAGCAAGGTATTATTACACAAATGGGTGCAAACCTTAAAGCCGATAAAAATGTAAAAATTATTGAGCAAGAAAATTTGCACGCTTCGCCTGGTTGGTTTGATATGCAGGCAAATTTTTGCGACCCTGGTTTTGAACATAAAGAAGATTTACAAACCGGTATGCAAGCTGCTGCACAAGGCGGTTTTACAGGTGTTTGCATTATGCCGGCAACTAATCCGCCGCTGCAAAGTAAATCGCAAATTGATTATGTGGTTAATGCTTGTAAGAACAATTTGGTAGATGTTTTTCCCGCAGGATGTTTAACGCAAAACTCGGACGGAAAAGAAATGACCGAAATGTTTGATATGAAACAAGCGGGCGCCATTGCTTTTACCGATTATAAAAATTCTATTAAAGATGCCGGTTTGTTAGTACGCTTATTACAATATGCAGAAAATACAGGCAGCTTAATTATAACACATTGCGAGGATAAAAGTTTAGCTGCCGGCGGACAAATGAATGAAGGCGAAACAGCTACACACCTTGGTTTAAAAGGCATTCCGGCATTGGCAGAAGAATTGATGGTGCAACGCAATATAAATTTATTGGCTTACGCCGGTGGTAAAATGCACGTGCCAACTATATCGACTAAACTAAGCGCTGATTATATTAAGCAAGCAAAAAATAAAAACCTGCATATTACTTCGGGTATTGCAGCGCACCAATTATTATTGAACGATGCAACACTTACCGAGTTTGATACCAACTTAAAAGTTACACCGCCTTTACGCGATAAAACCGAAGTGGAAAATTTAAAACGTGCAGTAATAAATGATGCAATTGATGTGATTGTCAGCGATCATTGTCCGGAAGAAATTGAAAATAAAGATGTAGAATTTGACCATGCTTCCTTTGGAATTATTGCCTTGGAAACTGCTTATGCGACAGCCAATACAGCCTTGCATGGAAAAATAGAACAAGAAAAATTAATTGAAAAATTAAGTTCAAATCCGCGCAAAATTTTAGGCTTGCATGTACCTGTTTTAAAAGTAGGCGAGAAAGCAAATATTACTTTGTTTAACCCGGATATAAAATGGGAATTCACACAAAAGCACATTGCATCTAAAAGTAAGAACACTCCATTTATTAATTATAGTTTTATTGGAAAGGCAATTGCTGTAATTAATAATGGAAAGATGAATATGTGTAAGTAATTGCGTTAGGGATTGTAACGAAAAACCCACAGGTGTAATCGCCGAGGATTTGTAGTGTAAAGCCCGACGGCTTTATAAATTTCTCGAATCGCTTGAAATGACAATGAGCCGGAACGCCCAACTAATTATTTTCTTTTTTATACAAGTTAGCTATGTACGCCAAACTTTCTTTTACAGGAATGAACTTGTAGTTTAATTCTTTACTGACTTTTGAGTTATCGTAGAAAGTCTTTTTTTGTGCAGATTGTATTATGCTTTTTGTAATGAAAGATTTTTTACTAGAAAATATATTTGCCACAGAACTGGCTATCAATGCGGCATTTAATAAAAATTTGCCAGCTTTAATTTTACTGATTGGCTTATTAAAATTTTGTTGTAGTTGATGTGTAATTTCTTTAAACGAACAGTTTTCTGAATTTAAAATATAGCGTTGTCCGAATTTATTTTCGTCCATTAATTTAATCATGCAGTTAGCTACATCGCGCACATCTACATAACCGGTAA
>JBDTJJ010000314.1:0-5377 GCA_039935895.1 Bacteroidia bacterium
GGTTATAACCTAATTTTAATTTGCGTTGTAATAAAGATGCTGAACCTTGCTGATGTTGTACAATAACTCGCGCTGCATCATCAAACATTTTATCGCGTTCGCTAAGGTCAATATCAGAGACACCTTCAGCATTTTCGTCAATGTATTCCGGTAAAATATACGCGCTAGAGTAACCACGTTGTGAGCCAATAAATTCAGTAATTTTTTCAATCTCAGGTGTATCTACAAAAGCACATTGTATGCGTATTAAATCGTTACCGGTACTCAACAACATATCTCCTTTACCAATTAATTGCTCGGCACCACCGGCATCTAATATAGTACGACTATCAATTTTAGAACTAACTCTAAACGCAATACGTGCTGGGAAGTTGGCTTTAATAACACCTGTGATAATATTTACACTCGGACGTTGAGTTGCAATAATTAAGTGAATACCCACAGCTCTTGCCAACTGGGCGATACGGGCAATTGGCATTTCAACTTCTTTACCTGCCGTCATAATTAAATCGGCAAACTCATCTACAACAACAATTATATAAGGAAGAAATTTATGCCCGTCGTTAGGGTTTAATTTACGAGAAACAAACTTGGTGTTATACTCTTTTAAGTTACGTACTTGCGCATCTTGCAAAAGCGCATAACGATTATCCATTTCAATACAAAGCGAGTTTAGAGTATGTACAACCTTGGTATTATCAGTAATAATAGCATCTTCGGAATTTGGAAGTTTAGCTAAGTAATGACGTTCAATTTTATTATAAAGTGTAAGCTCAACTTTTTTAGGATCGATTAATACAAATTTAATTTGCGAAGGATGTTTTTTATAAAGTAAAGAAACCAACACCGCATTTAGCCCAACTGATTTACCTTGTCCGGTTGCACCAGCCATAAGTAAGTGAGGCATCTTAGCTAAATCGGCAATAAAAGTTTCGTTACTAATTGTTTTACCAAGCGCGATGGGTAAATCGAAAGTTGTATTTTGAAATTTCTCGGTCGCCAAAATATTACGCATCGGCACCATTTCAGGATTTTGATTTGGAACCTCAATACCAATAGTACCTCTACCCGGAATAGGCGCAATAATACGAATGCCAAGTGCTGCCAAGTTTAGCGCAATATCATCTTCTAAGTTTTTAATTTTAGAAATACGTACACCCGCCGCAGGGACAATTTCATAAAGTGTAACAGTAGGCCCGATGGTTGCCTTTATTTTATCAATCTCGATGCCGTAATTACGCAGCGTTGCAATAATTTTATCTTTGTTAGAATTTAATTCTTCTTGATTGATGGTTGTTTCAACATTACCATAATCATTCAATAAGCCAAGGTGCGGCATTTGGTAAGAACCTAAATCTAAAGTGGGGTCGTATTCGCCAAACTGCTCTACAATTTTTTGCGCAAGCACATCGGTATCCACTAAAACAGGAGGTTCAGATATTACGGGTTCAATTTCTAAATCAACTAATTCGTTTTTTTTTTCGTCTTCTTCTTTATCAGAGACTTCTAAAATAATTTCGTCATTGTCAATTTCATCAACTATTTTTTCTTCGGGTAATTTTTCATAAACAAATTTGTTATTGCTTTTAATTTCGGGTTGATAATTTTCTTTAATAGGTTCAATAGCAGGTGCAGTAGCTTCTTCAGCTAAAATTTCTTTCTTTTTAAATTTAAAAATGATAAAAATAAAGCCTGTAAAACTTAACACCAATAATGCCAATAAACCAACGCCACCAATTAAGCCTTGTAAGCTACTGCTGATGATGTAACCAAAGCCGCCACCTAAAAAAAGAAGTTTATCGCTAAAAAGAAAGCCGAGCGTTAATGATACCCAAACTACCACAAACACTGCTTTTGCCCAAAGATTAGCGCTAATAGCAATGTTGCGCTGAAACGCTTTTGCAATGCCGCCAAGTAATAACAAAGGCACAAATAAAAACGAAGAAACACCAAACCATTTGTACATAAATAAATGGGAAAGTAAGGCGCCCATTTTACCAAACCAATTTTGTACGCGTACTTCGGGAGAGAAAAGATAAGACGATGGTCCCATAACTTTATCCTGATCTGCTTGCCAAGTAAAAATATAAGATGAGCAAGCTACACCAATATAAACTGCGGCAAAAATGTAAAACAACCCAATAATACGCTGTGTTTGTTCTGCTCTAAAAAATTCGATAACTTTTTTAATACGCTCAAAAACACCAATAGAATTGGCTGCTTTTGGCTTTACTGTTTTTTCAGTTGGCGTTTTTTTTGGTTTGGGTGTGCTAAAACCTTCGTCAGAAACATCTGAAATTTCGGTTTTGCTTTCTTCGGGAGAAACTGGAATTTTTAATTTATTTTTTTTTACTTCTTCGGCCATGTGTAGCTAACAAATTTAGTTTATACACGATGCTAATATGTATAAAATGTGCAGAGTTTTAAACTATGTTTTGTTAACAGGGTACCTCATTTAAAAACGAAAACAGATAACAGCTAATTAAAGTAATGAAAATGCAAAAATGATATGGTTTAGCCGTTAAATTGTGGAAAAATCTATTCATTATTTTGTATTTCTTTAAGCAGTTTAAAAGAGAAAAGAAAAATAATTAAGGCGCCTAACGAAATACAAAGCCACATAAACCATTTTTGTTGCCAAAAGGAAGCTGTTTCTGTATTAGCTATTTTTGAGGTTGTTTTTATAGGCTCTATAATCCCTAAATGCACAACAGGCAATTGCTTAGGAATTTTATCTTTAAAATAATCTAAATCGTATTGTGGGGCTTGCAGGTTTTTATCGCCCATAACTAATTTATACTTTTCCGTTGTTTTCAAATCAGCAACAAGAGATATACCTAGTTGCTTAAATGTTAACTGCTCTATTTTTAAAGACGGATTATCTAAATTAGCTATCTCAATTACAAATTCTTTTTCGTTTATATTACGCAAATCAAATGTTTGCGGTGCGCTGGAGTTTAATTCAAATTCATATAAAACCTCGGTATAATTTTCTATTTTCTTCTTAAAAGCTCTTTGTCGTTTTACAAAAATGCTTGCTTGTCTTTTATAAAATTTTGGCCCGGTTATTTTAAACACCATTTGATTTATTACCTGCATATTTGTAAATGAAATTGCAATCAGTGTTTTTTTATTTTTCGAATCGTTTGTTGTATTTGTTTTTTGTGGAATTACATCTAACATTGTTCCATCAATAGAAAACCCTTTAAAGTACCCTGCTTTACTTATATTTAGTGGTGCGGAGTTAGAATCGTTTATGAAAATTTGGTAATACCGATAATCAACTTGTGGGAAATAAATAGTTTTATACGATTTGGTATTATCATTGTCATACAAATAAGCAAGCTCTTGCACATCACTAACAGCATACCATTGCTTCATATCATCGCTTCCGCTAATGCGACAGGTTTTTAAAATATCCGCATTTGCTATACAAAGCGAAACGTTGTTAATGGGTTGTTTGTCGGTATTTTCTATCGTTATTTTTGTGAATCTGTTACTTTTAATTTCAGTCGAAACAATTTTATATTCTATAAAAGAGGTAGATCTTTTGACCGCAGATTCATTTAAAACAATGTATGGGATTTGATTTTGTTTTTCATCTAAAATTCGCACATCACTTAAATCTAATTTTGCATATTCCCTTATTTTTGGTGTCAGTTCAATGCGGTGCATACCATCTGTTTGGACGCTATCAATAATGACTTGTTGCGTAAAATTTTGGGCAAATGCTGTATTTCCTACAATTAATAAAAATAAAAAACTAATTAATTTTTTCATCTTCGGCTGTTTTAGCTGCTTGTTCATCTTGTAAAATAATGGCTTTTATTTTTTGATACATAAACGACATAACCAACAATACCACGCCTAAGATAATAAAGGCAATAATTTTTCCGGCTTCTGAAACATTTTTTATATCATATATAAATAATTTGGCAATTGTTATTGCAAGTAATACTAAAGAGAAAACACGCAAATCTTTAGATTGCTTTTTTATACCAACTGCCAGAAAAGAAAACGCTGTTAATCCCCATAGAATAGGAAAACCGCTTTTTAAAACTTTTGTAAGCGCATCGTTCCACATAATATATGATGCTAAATAATTATCCGGATTGTTGTTTTGAATAGGGGTTGTCATAAAAAACAAACCGTGCAGTAAAAGTTCGTTACTTAATATGTAAAGTATAAAAATAGAAAGCATCCATGCAAAAGGTCGTTTTATATTTGCTAAAAAAGAAGCAGGCATTTTTGCAATTTTTTCTAGCAACACGCAGGAATATAAAATACAGGCCAAGGTGAAATAGTGAAACAAAAAAGCTGTTTTAGAATCGCAGGTTAAATCTATTCTGTTTCTTAATTCGTTATACGGATAAATTGCCAGCATAAAAATAAATAGTATGTTGTTAGCGGAAAGTAAAAATGTAGCAAAGCCAATATTTTGTGGTTTGTTTGTTTTGATAAGAAAGAAAGATGCTATGCAACAAAATACGACATGATAAAAGCCGACAATAGTATTAGCAGCTTCGCCACTTGCAAGGTATTGGTGTGTTTGGTATTGCAACTCTAAAAATCCCGTTAAGTACCCAACAATAATTGAACTGATAAATAATAGCGCCGCATACTTTTTTGGATTAAAAGATACTGTCAAATATTTTATAGAAATACTTTCGGTTTCTTTATTAAATAAAAACGCAGTAGCTAAAAGAGAAATAATGGAAACAAAACCCGTTATAAAACCTTTGTTGATAAGCACTTTCGGGAAAAAGTTTTCAGCACCATAAACTTGTTGCCAATCCATCATTAAACTGCAAAGCATAAGCAGTTGCACAATAATAGAAGCTAATTTAAACGCCGTAAATTTTGTGCGTTGAGAAAGCCAAATAAGTAATACAGCTTCTGCGCCCCAAAACAATGTGATGTAGTTGCCTTTTAATTGCACAGGTGCAGCAAGGGTTACAAAAGTTAAGGTTAAACCTATCATTAGATAAACCAACTTTTTATCTGCTTTAAAGTTTTTGTATAATAACCATGAGCAAACAAAATTAAATCCGGCCAATAAAATTGTAAACACACCTTTCAGTTCGGGATGATAATATTGAAAAATAGCCATACCTGCTCCGTAAAATAAAAAGGTGTTACTTAATAAAATACTTAATTCAATTCCGCTAAATGTTTTTCTTTCTTTAATGTTATTGATAACATTCATTACAACAAAGCTCAAATAAAATAGTCCGCCAAAAATGAGTGCGCCCTTGTATGGTGCGTTAGTAACATCAATTACCTTGGTGACTAACCAGCCGCCGTATAATAAAACTGTAAAAATATAGGTGAGTATGTTTATTAAATTCCATTTGCGCATATAAGCTAAAACTAACAT
>JBDTJJ010000315.1:0-3174 GCA_039935895.1 Bacteroidia bacterium
GGTGTAGATTTTATTGTTTGTAATACAGATAAACAAGCGTTAGAAGTTAGTCCGGTGCCTAACAAAATACAATTAGGTATTGCCTTAACAAAAGGTTTAGGTGCAGGTTCAATACCAGAAATGGGAAAAAATTCTGCTATAGAAACTATCGAAGAAATTCGTAGTTATTTATCAGACGGAACGCAAATGGTATTTATTACTGCCGGTTTAGGTGGTGGTACAGGTACAGGCGCGGCTCCTATCATAGCTTCTGTAGCGCGCGAAATGGGCATCCTTTCGGTTGGTATTGTTACCATGCCTTTTGTGTTTGAAGGTAAAAAACGTAAAATGCAAGCCGAGCAAGGTTTAGAAGAAATGAAAAAGTATGTAGATACTTTGCTTGTTATTGGCAACGATAAACTACGCGATATATACGGCAACTTAAAAATGAGCGAAGCATTTGCTCACGCAGATAATGTGTTGACAGGCGCTGCAAAATCTATTGCAGAAATTATAAGCATTAACTTACACATTAACGTAGATTTTAATGATGTAAAAACAGTAATGAAAGATAGCGGTGTGGCCATTATGGGTACTGCTTCTGCATCGGGCGAAAGACGTGCTATACGTGCGGTTGAACAAGCTTTGAATTCTCCGCTGTTAAATGATAATAACATTCGTGGTGCACGCCATGTGTTGTTAAACATTATGAGTGGAACGGATGATATTTCTATGGATGAGTTTGGTGAAATTACCGATTACATCCAAGAAGCAAGTGGTTACACAGCTGAGTTAATTACAGGTTACGGCATCGATCAATCTTTAGGAGATAGCGTTGGCGTAACTATTATTGCGACAGGCTTTGATAGCAACAAACCAAGTGGTTTTGAAACAGCTAAACAACCTGAAAAAATTGTAAACGTGTTGGAAGAACACAAAACAGAAGTGGTTGAGCTTCCTGTTAATGTGCTTGTGCAAACAAGTATTGTTGATGTTGTTGCAGCAGAAACTAAAAATGAAGACGAGCCTTTTTTAATTACAAAATCGGATAATGTAGTTGCCGAAACTGGTTTCACTATTATTGACGAAGAAGTTAGCGAGGTTTCTTTTCAAGCGCCTGAAAACGGAATGGAGTTTATAGTTTCAAACAATACTTCTTTAAGTGAAACCACCAACGAAGATGAATCTTTTACCATTAAGAATATAACTGATTCAATCAATGAGTTTGCGGAAGATGAAATGACCATGGAAATTAAAATGGTTTCTCCTTCTAACGAAACACCAGTGGTTAGTCTTGAAAATATGAGCGCTGAAGATATTCAGAAAATGGAGCGTGAAGAGCGTATTCGTATGGCACAAGATCGTATCAAAAAACTAAAAGATATTACGTTTAAATTAAAATCTTCTGAAGGATTAAATGAGTTGGAAAAAGAACCATCATTCGTTCGTCAAAATATTAAATTAGATAACGTAAACTATTCTACCGAAAGCAACGTATCTCGTTACACACTAAGCGAAGGCGACGATAAAAAAATGGAGATTAAACCAAATAACTCTTTTTTACACGATAACGTTGATTAATATTAATTAGAATGGGTTAAGTTGTATTACCCATTAAATACTCCAATGCTTCTTTTAAATTTTCTGTATGCAGATATTCAATAGCGCAAGTGTTTGGGCTTGTGTGCTTAAGTTTATGCAAAAAAGGATGATCAACACCTATATTTTTTTCATTTTATATGCCTTAATCAAAGGGTAATTTACCTTGTCCGTCATCACCTTTCATAAAATCTTGCGCAGCTTTACGGCTTATTTTTTCCATAGCACGGCGGTGTAATTCCATGGGTGAAAGACCATTTTCTCCGCCAGTTGCTTCAGGTTCTTCGTCTAATTCAACTTCTTCAGCTTCGCGTAAATTAATTTCTTTTACTTTAAACGGAGTCAGTTTTTTTCCTTTGGCTTTCATATTAACCATTGGCGAAAACTCAGTTAAGTTGATGGTTTCAGGTTTTGGTTGCTTATCTTTTTCTTTTGCAAAAACAACATCAATAACAGCCGCTGGGTTGCTGGTAACAAGTTCTACCAAAGAGTTTTCGTGTTCGGTAATGATAGATGTTTTAACCGAAATATTTTCAGGAATAAATCGTTTTGTGATGTATGATTTACTTTCTCCGTCAAAATAAATAAGCGTAATAATTTGTTTTGGAAGAAATTTTTCAATCATTACAATATCTTCTTCAAAGTGATTTAGCAAATCGTAATTATACAGTTTGTATTGTCCTTTTGAAGTGATGGTTAATATCTTGTCTTCGCCAGCAAATTTACCAAGGTACGTGCCGCGTTCTTCTTTGTTTAAACGATGTGTGGTGTCATCAAACCAATAATCTTCGGCACCCAAAGTTGATACGCCTTTTGATTTAAAGGTTACTTTTTTAACCGCGTATTTGGTAACAATATTCCCTACAGATGACCTTCCTTTAACAGGGATTTCTGTAAAGTCAATGTCAATTTCTAATTTTCTAACACCCGAAGTTGGTTTTAAATTCACCATCACTTTTTCAGCTTCGCCATTAGGATTTATCGTAAACCAATGCACGCTTGAATTGGCAGTTCCTTTGGTTAAATCATATTCTTTATCGCGCGTAACGCCTGTAACGTTAAAGCGTTTTATAAACGTAATACCTTTTGGACCATCGGTATAAATCATGTTATAGGTTGTGCGCTCATCGTTCTTTTTAAACACGGCAACGTATATAATATCTTTACCAATAAACACTTTATCCTGCACTTTAAATATTTTCATTTTACCTTCTTTTGTAAAGGCAATAATATCATCAATGTCAGAGCAATCGCAAACAAATTCGTCTTTCTTTAAACTCGTACCCGCAAAACCCTCTGCTTTATTTACGTATAGTTTTTCGTTAGCCATAACAACCTGTGTAGCCACAATGGTTTCAAGTTGTTTTATTTCTGTTTTACGTTCTCGTCCTTCGCCGTATTTTTTCTTTAATGTTTTAAAATACTCGACAGCGTAATCGGTAAGGTTTGCTAAATGATTTTTTACGACAGCAATTTTATCATCCAAATCTTTCATGTGATCTTCGGCTTTGATGCTATCAAAACGTGTGATACGAATCATTGGAATTTGCGTTAAACGATTTAAATCATCATCGTTAATATCGCGAAGTAATTTCT
>JBDTJJ010000316.1:0-6913 GCA_039935895.1 Bacteroidia bacterium
CGTTGATGTAAAAATTACCGGCGCTGTTTACCAGTTTTTTAGTGGCCAATTCAATGGCATAACGATCTTGAGAAAAGATAGCACCTGTCAAAGCATAAATAGAAGTTGAATCAACTATGTCGCAAATTTCCTCAAATTTATTTTCGTCGTAAACATATAATGTAAGCACAGGTCCGAATAATTCTTCGCACATGGTTACATATTTTGGATCTTTTACCAAGATAATTGTCGGCTCAATAAAATAACCTTTGCTCTTATCATAATTTCCGCCCGCAACAATTTCTACATTTTTATCTGCTTTCGCAGCATCAATATACTTTGCTAATTTGTCAAAACTTTTTTCGTCGATAACAGCATTAATAAAGTTTGTAAAATCTTCGGTTGGCCCCATTTTCATGGCTTTTAAATCGGCTGTAACAAAACCTTTCACTTCATTCCATAAATTAGAAGGAACATAAGCACGAGAAGCTGCAGAACATTTTTGACCTTGATACTCAAACGAGCCTCTGCTAATTGCCGTTGACAATGCTTTTACGTCGGCTGATTTATGGCCTAAAATAAAATCTTTACCGCCAGTTTCGCCCACAATGCGTGGATAAGAACGGTATTTATGAATGTTGTTGCCAATGGTTTGCCAAATGTTTTGAAACACTTCGGTGCTGCCTGTAAAATGTATGCCTGCAAAATCTCTGTGATTAAAAATAATATCGGCCGCATCTGGTCCGCTTGGGTAAATTAAATTAATGACACCAGCTGGAACACCCGCTTCGGTAAAAATTTCCATTAATACGTTTGCAGCATAAACCTGCGTGTTACTTGGTTTCCAAACCACCACGTTGCCCATCATAGCGCAAGAAGTTGGCAGGTTACCTGCAATAGCTGTAAAATTGAACGGAGTTAATGCGTAAATAAATCCTTCTAAAGGGCGCCACTCTAAACGATTCCAAACACCGGGAGAAGATTGCGGCTGATCAGCATAAATTTCTGTCATGAACTGAACGTTGAAACGCAAGAAATCTATGATCTCGCAAGCGCTGTCAATTTCTGCTTGATACGCATTTTTGCTTTGCCCCAACATAGTTGCCGCATTTAATTTTGCACGATAAGGACCTGCAATTAATTCGGCTGCTTTTAAAAATATACTAGCACGATGTTCCCAACTTAAATTTGCCCATTGGTCTTTAGCCGCTAAAGCTGCATCTATGGCTTGTGTTACATGTTCTTTACTGCTTTTATGGAAATGACCTAACGTATGTTTGTGATCGTGTGGAGGCGCTATTCTAACTTTTTCGTTACTACGAATTTCTTTGCCGCCAATATACATCGGTATATCAAGCTCTTTGCTGCGCAAGTGTTTTAACATAGCTTGCAACTCAATACGTTCTGCACTTTTCGGCGCGTAATTTTTTACGGGTTCGTTATGTGGGGTTGGCACATTATAAATTCCTTTAGGCATAATGATTTATTTTTTACAAAAGTACGTTTTTACTTGTTACGGTTATTTTAAACGAGAAGATTTTTGAGTGTTAATTTGTCTAAAAGTTTTGCAATAAATAGTGTAAATAGAGAGGCTTGGAAGTCTGTTTAAAGTCTATAGAGAAAAGGAGTAATTTGAGTTTAATATAAAGACACTTTAAAATAGATGTAATTCGTTAACAAATTTATTTGATGATTTATTTTGAATTTTTATTATCTAATTCTTCATGGTAATTAACTACTTCAAACATACCATCAAGTATCATTTCAAAGTTTTTCTTACCTAAACGCTTTTGTAAATTGGCGTGTAGTTCTTTTTGGCGGCCTCGGCAGGTTAAAATAAATTCTTTGCCTTTATCGGTTAAATAAATAATAGAGCTGCGCTTATCATCAGGGTTTGCTTGTATTTTAATGTATTTTTTTTCTTCCAACTCTTTTACAACCTGACTCATGCCTTGTTTGGTAATACAGGCACGTTTAGCTAAATCGGTATTAGTAATGCCATTTACATCAATATTCATTATTAAAGGCATATAGGCATGTTTAAAATCATCAATATTATGCGCAAGAAGCTGCTCGCTTAACCACATATCGAAGTGTTTTTTTAACTTACTAATAGCCTTGCCCCAGCTGTGCTTACTAAGTGCATCAGTTTTTTGTAACTCTTTATCTAAATTTTTCATTTTATTATTCCTCTCAACAAATATACTAAAAAAATAATAGTAAATTAACTTGACTATTTAGTAAAGTTACTTTACCTTTGTCGCCATAATATTTAAAACTGTTTTATGGAACAACAAATAACGCAAGAGAAAAAAAAGAAAAGTCCGGTTATATATGTACTAATGGTGGGTGTTGCCATTGCTGCATTTTTTGGTATTAAAAGTGTGTGGCATGCTTTAAAGCACGAAAGCACAGATAATGCTGCGGTAGAATGTTATAGTATGCCAGTTATTGTCCGAGTGAGCGGTTATGTAGATAGCCTTCCTTTAAATGATTACCAAGCTGTTAAAAAAGGCGATTTGCTTTTGCAAATTGATGATAGAGAATACATCATCGCTAAAGCGCAAGCCGAAGCAGATGTTGCGCAAGCCGAAGCAGATTTAGAAAGTGCTAGAGCACAATTAATTAATGCGCAAATGAATGCTAAAGTTGCCCAAGCAAATGCAAGTGTTCAAAAAACAAGAATTGATAAAGCA
The DNA here is from genome assembly GCA_039935895.1 of Bacteroidia bacterium. Taxonomy (GTDB): domain Bacteria; phylum Bacteroidota; class Bacteroidia; order B-17B0; family Aurantibacillaceae; genus PALSA-968. The sequence goes on from JBDTJJ010000316.1 coordinate 2,676, forward strand.
ACCAATGATTTAAAAAGAGATCAGTCTTTATTTAATGATAACTCCATCACTAAAAAACAATTAGATGATTCTAAATCGAATGTTGAAACACAACAAAAACAATTTGATGCCAATAATGATCAGATTAGTTTAGCGGGCGCGCAAGTTACTACGGCAAACGCTTCTATTAAAAAGGCTGAAGCTGTTATCAATACTCGCAAAGCGGCTTTAGATGCTACTAATTTAAAATTGAGTTACACAAAAATTTATTCGCAAGGTGCGGGTAAAACTGGTAAACTTAATTTGGAAAAAGGACAGTTTGTGCAAGCCGGACAAACACTTTTTACGATTGTAAACACATCTGATTTTTGGATTGTTGCTAACTATAAAGAAACACAATTAGAACATTTAAAAGTAGGAAAAGAAGTAGCTATTTTTGTAGATGGATTTCCGGATGTAACGATAAAAGGAACTATTGCATCGTTAAGTGAAGCCACAGGTGCTAAGTATTCATTGCTTCCTCCAGATAACGCGACAGGAAATTTTGTGAAAGTTACGCAACGTGTTCCTGTAAAAATTACCATCACAAACCAAGCGCAATATAAAGATATACTACGCGCAGGTTTAAGTGTTACGGTTGAAGTCGAAAAATAAAATCAGATGAACGAAAGCCCTCTACTCCCTACGGGATTTAAAAGAGCTATTATCGTAGTTACGGTAATTGCTGCGGCTATTATGGAGCTGATTGATACGTCTATCGTAAACGTTGCGTTATCGCAAATTAGCGGAAACCTGGGTGCTACAATCGAAGATACATCTTGGGTAATTACAGGTTATGCCATTGCTAACGTTATTATTATTCCAATGACGGGTTTTTTAGCGAGATACTTCGGACGGAAAAATTATTACCTAACCTCTATCATCATCTTTACAATTTCATCTTACATGTGCGGACAAGCAAGTAGTTTGTTATCATTAGTCTTGTGGCGTTTTGTGCAAGGTATTGGTGGCGGCGCTTTACTTTCAACTTCACAAGGTATTTTATTTGATGTGTTTGAAGTGAAAAAACGACCAATGGCTTCTGCAATTTTCGGTATGGGAATTGTACTCGGGCCTGCAATTGGTCCAACACTTGGTGGTATTATTATTGATAATTATTCATGGCCGTTAATATTCTACATCAACATTCCTATTGGAATTTTAGCAGCTGTACTTGCTTACAGTTACATCGATAAAAAACCGGAAGAATTATCTATCGATCGGAAATCTATAAAAATTGATTATGTAGGCATACTTGCTTTAATGATTGGCATAGCCTCTTTACAATATTTTTTAGAGCGTGGAGAAACCGATGATTGGTTTGCCTCAAAAACAATTATTACCACGGCAATTCTTGCTTTTGTAGGTTTAGGCACTTTTATTATTTGGGAATTGAAAACAAAAAATCCGGTAATAAATTTACACGTTTTAAAAAATAGAAATTTAGCGGTAAGTAATATTCTAACATTTACAGTTGGCTTCGGAATGTTCTCATCGGTATTTATTTTCCCCGTATTGGCACAACGTGTACTTGGTTTTACACCAACCGAAACAGGCATAGGACTTATTCCTGCCGCCGCAGTAGCTATTTTAGTTATGCCTTTTATTGGCAGAGGAATTCAATCCGGTATTCCGCCAGTTGTGTTTGTTGTTTTAGGTTTTGTATTTTTTATTTTACATGGCTACACAGGCTCGATGGCAAATTTAAATTCGGGTAATTCGTTTTTCTTTTGGCCAAATATTTTTAGAGGATTAGGCACGGCTATGTTAACAGTGCCTTTAATTAATCAGGCTGTATCTGGCTTAAAACCGCAAGAAATGCCATCAGGGATTTCATTGACAAATATGATTCGTCAGCTTGGTGGCTCGGTTGGTATTGCCGTGATGAATACATTTATTGTAAACAGAATGGCCATTCATCGTACAGATTTAGTCAGCAATTTGCAGCCTAACGATCCTGAATTAATTGCGCGTGTACAAGCTATGGCGCAAGGTGCTATTGCCAAAGGTGGAGCTAATGCCCTTGGTGCAAATAATGCCGCGTATAAAATGTTAGATGGAACGGTTATGCAACAAAGTGCGTTGCTGTCTTACACAGATGCTTTTTTATTAATAAGCGTGTTTTTTATTGCTACAGCGCCCTTTTTGTTGCTAACGCAGAATAAAAAAATGGATGCGGCAACCATGAAAAAAGTAGCCGAAGAATCTCATTAATTATTGAAAATAAATATATGAAAACAACTAAAATTATAATCGCACTTTTACTGATAGGAAGTTTTGTAAACGCACAAACCGTTTCTATTAATAACGATTTAAAAACATTGATAAATCAATCGTTTAGCTACTTTCCAAAAATGAAAGAGTTGCAACAACAAGTAACTACAAATACCTATCGTGAAGAAGGTAGTAAAAGTGGGAATAGACCAACTATAAGCGCAAACGTAGGTTACACGTATTTAGCGCCAATCTCGCAAGTGCAGTTTCCAGTTGGGCCAGGCCAGTATAGTACATTGTATTTTCAACCTAATAATAATTTTACGTCGGCACTTAGTTTAAACCAAACACTATATGATTTTGGTAAAGTAAAAGCTAATGTAGAAAAAGCAAAAGATGACATTAAAATTTCTAAAGCAAATATAGAAGCCAACAAAGCCTTACTAGCGGCGCAGGTTTCTAATATTTATTACAGTATTATCTATATTAAAAAAGCAATAGATGTGCAGGATAGTTTGATTTTCACCTTAAATCAAAGCAAAAAATTAATTGATAGTCGTGTGAAAAATGGCGATGCTTTAGAGCTAGATGCACTTACCGTAAAAAACAATATTGATAATGCCGATAATAGAAAGGCTGATTTACAAAACATGTTAGATAAACAAATTAATTTGCTTTACTACACGGTTGGACAAACTAAATTAAACACCAATGCGCAAACCAATTTTGATTTTAATGTTGGTTCAACACAAGCAGATTCTGCGGCAGCGCAAGCGCAAATAGCTAATCCAGATGTTGTGCTTACTAAATTAAGAATTGACCAAGCAAAACATGATATAAGCGTAAATAAAGCTGCGGCACTTCCTGTATTGAGTTTTAATGCAGCTGCGGGGTTTAAGAATGGGTATCAGCCAGATATTTTTCAAACACGTTTTAATTATTTGGTTGGAGTTAATTTATCTGTCCCACTTTATCAGGGTGGCAGATATTTGAAACAAACTAAAGTGGCCGAAAGCACATTATTGCAAAATCAGTTTTCGTTAGAGAGTACAAATAATACGCTTCGAAGAGATATTGCACAAGCTTTAGATGATATTAAATTGAATGAAGAAAAAGTGAAGAACACAACCAGTATGGTTCAACAGGCTGAATTGGCAATGAAAATTGCAAAATCTCGTTATACAAACGGAACTATTATTTATGTAGAATTATTTACTGCACAAAATAATTTGCAAAGCGCACAACTTTCTAAGTTACAGTATGAGTATCAATTATGTCTTGCTAAAATTGAATTAACTCGTTTAATAGGTGCAACTTATTGGTTGTAAAATGCGAAAATAATTAGTTTCCGCAACTCTCTATAAAATAGTAAATTAGCGCATATTTTTTTTTGTGCGAATAGCTTTACTTACAGACGGAATATGGCCTTACCGAATTGGCGGAATGCAAAAGCACTCTTACTATTTGGTGAAATATTTTGTGCAACAAGGCGTTTATGTGGATTTATACCACATGAACGATAGCAAATTTGATATTGAAAAATTAGAGTTTTTTACCGAAGAAGAAAAAAACTTTATTACGCCGTTTGTATTTACGTTTCCAAACAAAGGCAAATGGCCTTGGCATTATTTACAAGAATCTTATTTGCATTCAAAAATGATGTATGCTATTTTTATAAAACAAAAACCGGTAGATTTTATTTATAGCAAAGGTTACACAGGTTGGCATTTTATAAAGCAAAAGCAGGGCGGAGAAAAACTTCCACCAATTGGATTACGTTTACATGGCTATGAAATTTTTCAGCAAGGAAGTGGCGCAATAAATCTGTATAGGAAATATTTGTATTTGCCTTTAATAAAGTATTTAAACAATAACGCAGATTATGTATATTCTTATGGTGGAGGAATTACAGATATTATTAAAAACAATTTGCCACAAACGGCAAATAAAATAGTTGAAGTGCCAGCAGCTATTGAATCTGCTTGGATTTATGAAAATAATATTTC
>JBDTJJ010000317.1:0-2605 GCA_039935895.1 Bacteroidia bacterium
TATAGAGCACGAGTGGGAGTGGTATCAGCATCTATTTTCTAACAAGCGTTTTTATATAGGCTCTGTTTTAATACCTGTTTGCTGGGTAGTGGTGTATTATATGCAAGGCACTTATCATGATCCTTATCGTAGGTCGCGCTTAAACGAGTTTATACAAACCTTTTATACAGCCTTGCTGGGCGTGCTAATTTTGTTTTTTGTGCTTTTGTTGGATGATCAAATCCAATCCTACAAAAACTATTATAAATCTTTTGGCGTGTTGTTTAGTTTGCAGTTTTTATTGACTGCCATTCCTCGTTTTATTATTTCGAGCAGAACTAACCATAAAATACAAAAACGTAAAATTGGTTTTAAAACCTTACTTATTGGCAGCAACGAAAACGCCTGGAATATCTTTAACGAAATTCAAAATTTAAAAGACGGAAATGGAAACCTTTTTACCGGTTTTGTGCATGTGGATGGGCGTAATGGTTTTTCAGGGAAATTAATTGAAAAAGTGCCTCATGTAGGCGAATTGAAAGATTTAGTTTCTATTATTAAAACTAACCAAACCGAAGAGATTATCATCGCCTTAGAATCGTCGGAACACAACTATATTCAGCAAATTTTAAACGATACGATAGATGTAGATGTGCGCATAAAACTCATTCCGGGTGTTTATGATATTTTGGCCGGTTCGGTTAAATTTACATCGGTAATACAAGCTCCTTTAATAGAATTAAATCGAGAAATTGCTCCCAACTGGCAAATGAATGCTAAACGTATTTTTGATGTATTATTCTCGTTTTTTGTACTCGTTACCTTTAGTTGGCTTTATATTTTGCTGGCGCTAATTGTAAAATTAAGTTCAAAAGGACCCGTTATTTTCTCGCAAGAAAGATTGGGTTTGCACGGTAAACCATTTAGAATTTATAAATACCGTAGTATGTTTATTGATGCCGAAAAATTTGGCCCGGCACTATCAAGCGAAAACGACCCGCGAATTACCAAATTTGGCTTGTTTTTACGTAAAACCCGTTTAGATGAGTTTCCACAGTTTTTTAATGTATTAATAGGGCAAATGAGCATAGTTGGTCCGCGCCCAGAACGTAAGTTTTTTGCCGATTTAATTATAGAAAAAGCACCGCATTATAAGCATTTACACCGTGTTAGGCCGGGTATAACATCTTGGGGGCAAGTTAAATTTGGCTACGCACAAAACGTAGATGAAATGATAAAGCGTCTTAAATATGATTTACTTTATGCCGAAAATATGAGTCTTTTGGTGGATGTTAAGATAATTATTTACACTATTTTAATTGTTTTTCAAGGAAGAGGAAAATAGCCTGTAAAATTTTAAATTTTAAATTTTGATTTTTGAATTAAATAAATGTATATTTGCGATCTCATTTTTTAAGATAGAAAACTATGAAACGTACATTCCAACCATCAAGACGCAAAAGAATTAATAAACACGGTTATTCATTACGTATGAGTACGCCAAATGGCCGTAAAATTGTAGCAGCACGCCGTAAACGCGGTCGCAAAAAACTAACTGTATCTAGCGAAAAAACACACAAATAGGTTTTAACGTAAAAAAAGTAAAGCTGTCGTTTTTATTAAAATGACAGCTTTTTTTATTTTAAAATTGTTAAATTCGCTCGCTCAATAATTAATATATGATCAAAAACAGCATTCTTTTTATTTTTGCCTTATTTACGTTTAGTCTTTCAGCGCAAAGTGTAAAAAAAGCACAAAAATCGGCTTTAAATAACGATTATGCAGCATCTGCTAAGCAATACGATGAAATCTTAAAAAAAGATAGCAATAATTACGATGCTAACTTTGAGTACGGTGTTTTAGAATACAAATATTTAAATAATCCGGGTCAGGGTGGCAAATATCTTTTGCGTGCCGAAAGATTATCAAAAAAAGATACTTCTTCGCTAATTATTTATGGTTTGGGCGAGTATTATCAGTATGAAGGAGATTATAATAAAGCCATTGCTTACTACACACGCACCTTAAAATATATTGAAGATGATGAGGATGGCGTTACTTTAAAAACACAAATTAATCAAAACATTGCCGATTGCCAGTATGCGCAAAAACATCCAATAGCGCTAAATCGTAAAAAAATAAGAGTTAAAAATATGGGCGGTGGTATTAATACCATTTTCCCAGAGTATGTACCAATAGTTAATAAAGATAAGTCGGTAATTATGTTTACCTCTCGTAGAAAAGATTTTTCAAGTACTGGTATTGATAATAAAGATGGTGGTTATTTTGAAGATATGTTTATTGCTCGCCGTAAAGATGGCGTTTTTAAAGATGCACAGCCTTTTTCGGTAACAGACAGCGTGGTTAAAAATATTACCAATACTACTAAAGATCATGAAGCCGTTATATCGATTTCTTATGATGGAAAAAAATTATATACGTATCGCAAAAATAAAATTTACCAATCGGATTTGAATGGACATGTTTGGACAGAGCCCAAGCCGTTAGATACGACTATCAATGAAAAAATATTTCAGAACCATATATCCATTAGTAAAGATGGCAAAACTATTTATTTTTCGAGCGAGCATAAAGATGGTTTAGGCGGACTAGATATTTATAAGCT
>JBDTJJ010000318.1:0-3642 GCA_039935895.1 Bacteroidia bacterium
TGCCCTAAGCAGATGATTTGCAATAAGAAACGCATAAAACCAATTACCATTTCGCTTATTGCGTTTACTATGCTGTTTTTGTTTAGCGAAGCCCATATACCAAAAACCAAGCCAAAAGGTGTTAAAATTGTAGTTATTGATGCCGGGCATGGTGGTAAAGACCCTGGTTGTAACGGAGAAACAAATAACGAAAAGACCGTAGCCCTTGGTATTGCTTTAAAGCTGGGAGAATTTATTGAAAAAAATCTACCCGATGTAAAAGTAATTTATACTCGCAAAACCGATGAATTTGTTGAATTAGAAGAACGCGCCCAAATTGCTAACCGAAATAATGCCGATTTATTTATTTCCATACATTGCAACGCAGCCTCTAACTACGCCATTTTTAAGGATAAGAACGGCAAAGTGCATTACAAAACCTTTAAAGATAAAAAAGGCAAAATTCATAAAGTTGAGGTACATAACCCAAAACCCTTTGGTAGTGCTACGTACGTAATGGGTATCTCAAACGAAAAAGGCAAATTAAATACCGCCAAACGAGAAAATGCTTCGATGTTATTAGAAGATAATTACCAAAAAACATACAATGGTTTCGACCCTGAAAGTGATGAAGCTTATATTATTATGAGCCTTTGGACGGGCGCATTTGTTGGTCAGAGTGCCGATTTTGCTTCTAAAGTGCAAGAAGAATACGCAAAAAAAGCCGGACGAATTGATAAAGGCGTAAAACGCCAAAGTATTTGGGTTTTGTGGCGCACGGCCATGCCAAGTATTTTAACGGAAGTAGGTTTTTTAACCAACCCCGAGGAAGAAAAATTTTTAGGTTCAGAAAAAGGACAAAAATATATGGCATCTGCTTTGTTTAGAGCCGTTAGAAGCTATAAAGATGAAATTGAAGGCACAACAAAAAAATACGATGATGATTTTGAAAAAGAAGAGCCTTTGACAAATGAAAATTTATCTAAAGGAAATTCGGTTGATATAGAACAAGATTCTTCGGCAGTAGCAAACTCGGCGGCAGATGAGCTTTACAACGGTTTTTTAAAAGAAGCCGACGATTATTTTAAAGCAAAAAAGTATGAAGATGCTTTGGAAAAATACGAAAAATGTTCTGATCAAAAACCGGAAGAGAGATATCCTTTAGCCAGAATTGATGAATGCAAAAAAAAGATTACCGAACAAAAAAGCAGCCTAAGTGTTGAAGATCAACAGAAAAAAGAATTGAAAACAAAATACACCACCTTAATTGCAAGTGCTGATAAAGCATCGCTGCAAAAAAACTGGAGCGTGGCTTCTATTCAGTATCAACAGGCATCAGAGCTTATGCCGGATGAGGTGTATCCTAAAGAAAAATTAAAAGAAATTAATAAAAACGTAGAGGCAGAAAAAACCAGGTTACGCGAAAAGGAAGAAAAATACCTGCAAGATAAAATAAAACAAAACCAGGAAAAGGCACGCGTAGCCGCTGAGAAAATTAAAGCCGATTCTTTATTGAAAATAAAACAATTAGCAGATACCATTCCGCCAAAGGCAAAAGATATTGTACATAATTATAAAGATAAAACACCTAAAAAAGATACAGTTCAAAAAACAAAAACTAATCCTGTTTCACAAAGTAAAAGCAAAATTGTGTTTTGCGTTCAGTTTGCTATGAGCGAAACCGAACCAAACTTAAAAGCCGATAAATATAAAAACTTAGAAAGCGTTAATTTTTACAAAGCAGGCGCGGTTTTTAAACTAACATCGGGTAATTTTGTCGAACCAAATGATGCCATAAACTTGCAACATAAAATGAAAGACGATTATAAAGATTGTTTTGTAATTGCCTTAAAAGACAACAAGCGCATGGATTATAAAGAAGCCGTTAAACAAATTTCGAATAACAAATAATACTATGGAAGAAAACGCAAACACACAACAACCACAAGAAGAAAAAAAGAAACGCGGCGCACTTCTACCTTGGCTTTTATTAGCAATATCATTTATTGGCAACGGTATTTTGGTGTATATGGTTAATGCAGAAAAAGAAATTGTTATTCAAAAAGAAGAAATAATAAAAACAGTTTTTGTAGAAAGAGATGGCGTAAAAAATGATTTGCTTGCGCTTAAAACCGATTTTGAAAATCTGCATACAAACAACACTAAATTACAAGCCGATATCGACGAGAAAAAAGCGCAGATAGAAGAACTTATAAAGCAAGCCGAAAAACATAAAGGCGATCCATATTTAATTGCCAAGCTGAGAAAGGAAACTGAAACGCTTCGTCAAATTATGCAGGGTTATGTGCACACCATCGATTCGTTAAACACGCTAAACAAAAAATTAATTGTCGAAAAAAACGATGTCATCAAAAAACTCGATGAAGAAAAAAATAAATCTTCTCAACTAAATAAAGATAAAGAATCGCTGCAAGGCACTATTGATAAGGCTTCTGTGCTAACTTGTTATGCAATTACCGCGCAGGGCATCGACATCAAAAAAAATAAAAAACAAAGTGTTACCACCAAAGCAAAACGTGTAGATGCTATTCGTGTTAGTTATTCGTTTGGCGAAAATAAAATTTCTAAACCGGGTTCTAAAGAAGTTTACGTACGCATTATGACGCCCGATGGAAAAGAAATGGCCAAAAATTATGATGATAATTATAAGTTTCGTTTTGATGGTTCGACTGGTTATTACGCAGGCAAAACCAATATAGAATATGCTAACAAAGAAATTGGCGTAACCACTTTATGCGAAGGCGATGGTACGTATTTACCTGGCAAATACCTCATCGAAATTACCTGCGATGGAATTATGGTTGGTCAAAGTTCTATTACGCTTAATTAATTTTTATCAATAGATTTTTCTTTGTCAACTATTTCAAAAGCACAGGTTTCGCTTTCGCCTTGTTCATCAATAACTTCTAAAATGTGTTTTCCTTTTGCAGGCAACACTTCCATTTGATGAAACTTTTGTGTAGAGCCAATATATTTTCCATCTAAATGCCAGAACAACGTAGCTGTATTATTTTTATGCGTGGCTTTTAAAATAAGTCGGCCTTTCTCTTCACTCTGCTCATAAGGAATGTAAATTTTAAAACCTGGACGAGGATATACAATATCTATTTGATGCAAATTTGTTTCTGTTTGGCATTGTGGTAAATAAGGCGGCAAGGTTTGATAAAATGAGCTATGTTGTTTAAAATAATACTCTTGTACAGGCGAGGTAATAAACCAAGCCTTATGTTGCATTTGCGCCACTGGATAACAATTGCTGTTTACACGATACATGCCGCTTGCATCTAAATGAATCATTTTATGATACGGGCACAAACTTGTTTTAGTAGAATTTTTTGGAATGCTCTCGGTGATTTTATCAGGACAAATATCAGACGCTTTATAACCACTTTGTTTACACACAATAATTTTTGTCATGTCTTGATACGGAATTTTAAACCAAGTATGCGATGGCAATAAATTAAAAATAGCAAACATTAAAGGTGCAGCCGCGCTAATACCTGTTAAACCCGGGCGACCTTCACCATCAGCATTTCCAACCCAAACAGCAACGGTGTATTTTGCGTTTACACCAACCGCCCAGGCATCTCTAAAACCAAAACTGGTACCTGTTTTCCAAGCAATACGGTTTGATGAAAGAAA
>JBDTJJ010000319.1:0-4678 GCA_039935895.1 Bacteroidia bacterium
TGCCAACAAATTTTCTCAACAAAATATTGTAACAATTATTTGCGCCATTAACCCTTATGAAGAAGTTAGGGCAGAATTAAAAAATAAATACACCAACGTAAAAACAGTTTTTATAAACTGCGATATGCCTGAATTAATTAAACGAGATACCAAAGGTTTATACAAAAAAGCAGCCTTACCCCAAGGCCATAAAGATAAAATACACAACCTAACCGGTGTAAATGATCCGTTTGAAATACCCACAAATCCAGACTTAATTATAGATACAAAAACAAATAACATACAGGAATCCTTAACGCAATTAGTTGATTTTCTTCTAAAATATGTAACAAAAAAATGAATATAAATCAAGTAAAAAATCTTAACCTTAATTTCATTTTAACCACCGCCAGAAGTGGTAGTACCCTTTTATCGTTAATGTTACACTCGCACCCTAATACCAATATTGTATTAGAAGAGCCATTTGCTTATAATTTATACCCAAAATATAAAAAAATTACAAAATGGACTTCAAACAACATACAAGATTATTGCAATGATTTTTACCTATTTTCAGAAGGAAAATTACATGATAGGTTTGTAACAAAAAAAGAATTTGAAAGTCTTTTAGAAAATCACAAAGAAAATCTCACCATAGATATTGCTATTAAATTAACGTATTTATGTTTTTTTCCAGATAAAGATAAAAGTGCCATTACTACCATCATTGATAAACAATTATTATTTCATTCTTGCTTAGAGGATGTAGCTAGTTTTTATCCACAAAGCAAATTTATTATTTTGTATAGAGACCCTAGAGATAACGCATTTACAAAATGGGGCATGTACGAAAAGAAAAAAGAATTTGAAATGATGGACTATTATAGGCTTGCTTACGATTGGGAAGATACTTTTAGCAAGTTGTATGATTTAAAAACTAAAATTGGTAGCGAGCGTTTTTTAGAAGTGAAATACGAAGATTTGGTTACAAATCCTGAAATGGAATTAAAAAGAATTTGTACTTTTTTAGATTTGACCTATACACCCGAAATGCTGGAGTATGATGCAAAAGTTAAAGAAGCCTATAATTTATTGCAAGAGAAACATAAAGAAACTATAGTTCCGCTTCAAAAAGGGATTATGCAAAAACCACAAACAAATAAAATTGGGTATTGGAAACAAAACCTAACAGCTTATCAAGCCAATTTAATTTGGACTATTTGCGGTAATACTGCCGAAAAAATTGGTTATAAAAGAGATGAAGATTTTATAAAACAAAATAGATTGATATTAAAAAACTTTTCATCCAACATTAAAATTTGGATAAATAAAATTAAAGTAAATATGTATTATTCCGCTCTATTTTTTATAAAGCTTGCCATAAAAAAAACACTGTATGGCAAAAACCCTAAAAGAATTAAATCTAAACCAAAACAACAAATGTTTGGTAATAATTAGTATAATTGCCTTATAATTAAGCGAAAGTAAAGTTGAGACTTGCTAAAAGAAAAAATTCTGACGCAAGATTAAATATATCTCAAATATGAATGCACTTACCAAGCCAGCTGATATAAAAGTAAATTTTATTTTAACCATTGCAAGAACTGGTAGCACCTTACTTTCTACTATGTTAAATGAGCATCCCAATGTTATATCAACCATAGAAGAACCGTTTGCCTACAGCTTATATCCAAAATACAAACACATAAAAAAATGGACATCTAAAACCATACAAAACTATTGTTATGATTTTTACTTGTTTTCTGAAGGAAAACTTGAAATACAATTTGGAACAAAAAAGGATTTAGAAACCATTTTAGAAACTCATAAAAAAAACCTTACCATTGATCTTGCAATACGATTAACCTACTTATGCTTTTTCCCAACCAAAAATAAAAATAATATTACTACCGTTGTTGATAAGCAGTTGCTTTTTCACTCTTGTTTAAAAGAAGTATCTAGCTTTTATCCCGAAAGCAAATTCATCATTCTGCATAGAGACCCAAGAGACAACGCCTTTACAAAATGGCGGATGTACGAAAAGAAAAAAGAAGTTGGTATGCAAAATTATTATCGTATTGCTTATGATTGGAATTATACATACAACAAAATACTATCTCTAAAAAATAAAATTGGGACTAATCGTTTTTTAGATATAAAATACGAAGATTTAGTTACAAATCCTGAAATAGAATTGCAAAAAATTTGTTCGTTTTTAGCCATCACATACCAGCCTATAATGCTTGAGTATGACGAAAAAATAAAAAACGAAATAAGTGAATTAGAAAGGAAGCAAGGTGAAAGTTCGGCTAAATATTATTTCTCTTTTCATGATGGTTTAGCTCAAAAACCTAAAACAAATAAAATTGGCTACTGGAAGCAGCATTTAAAACCAGAAGAAGCCAATTTAATATGGACGGTATGTGGCGAGCTTGCTGAAAAAATTGGTTATAAACAAGATAAAGATTTTATTAAACAAACCTTAACTTTTGCAAACTATATAACCACGCTTGCATTTTTTGGGAACAGAATAAAAACAAAACTATACTACGCTTCGCCGTTTTTTATAAAACATTTTATAAAAAAATTAAAATATAGGCAAAAATTTAAATCGCATGCGCTTGCAAAAAAAGGAACTCAAAGTTTTTACGAAAAAACATATCACAACAACTAACCTCTGCTTTTTATCCGGTTTCTTAATGGAATAGCTAATTGAAGAAATAAAATAAAAGGATATAAAATAAGCTTAAACTTTTTTCTATTAGTTTTATATAAACTTTGAAAACGATTTCCAATATTTTGTAAATACAAACTAGTTAATATAGTTGCGCAAATTTTATTTTTTTGTTTTACATACGTTGGTTGCAGAATATCAAACAATAAAATTATTCTTTTTTCGGTAGATAAATTCCATGCCTCATGTGGATACGCATCTATAAAACCAATGGCTTTACCTTCTTGCCAACCCCTAACTTCGTTTTTTACCATAATAGCACAAGTAGGTTGCCCTGCGGGTATCTTCAATCCTAAATGACATCGCGTAATTGCATTAGTATCTCCACTGTGTGGTTTAATTTTTGCTTGTGGCTCTAATAAATTAAATCCAATATTAATTACATTTGGTATATCATTTAATAGTGCCATTGTTTTTTGAAAATGTTTTTGCACCTCATACATTTCAACTCCCCAAACACGCAGTGAACGCACTTTCCAAGTTTTAGGTTTTTCAACCATAGTTACATTAAAATGGCTCTCCATTTCATTAGCAGTTATGTATTGCTGTAACTCTGCCAAAATTGTTTTATAGTTTCGCTCTAAATTTTCTATTTGTTTAATGCTACTTATATCGGCAAAAGGTGGGTCATTGCTTACATATTCTTTATTATCAAAAACGCTAAACCAAATAGACATTGTAATTATTTTTTTAGTTTATAAATGAAGTTTCTAATAGGTATAGCAATGTAAGCAAACGGAATTAAAAAAGTAACCACTACTTTTTGCAGCCACATAGGTGCTTTATACAATATTTTTATTTTTTCTGCCCAGCCTTGTAAAAATAAAGAGGTTAAAACCGTAGCACATATCCAATGTTTTTTTGGCAAGTGTTCATCTCTAATAATATCAAATAAAAAAATAAATCTATTTTGATTGGTATTGTTTATTGCCTCGTGGTTGTTAGCATCTACAAAAACTAATAGTTTACCATTTTCCCAACTACGCCACTCGTTGCCAACTCTAAAGCCACACTCTGGTACATTACCTGGTATACTTAAACCTAAATGACAACGAAAAATAGCATCAGTATCTCCGCAATGCGGCACTATATGTCCGTGTGGTTGCAGCAAATTAAAAGAGGCTGATACAATGCCATTTATAGAATTTATAACTTTTAATGTTTCGGGAAAATAAGCATAGTTTTCATACAATTCAACATCCCACCATTTTAACGAAATAGTTTTCCAACTATTGGCTTCTGCTACCATGGTTGAGTTGAAATAGCTTTGCAGATTATGATTTTTTAAATACTGCGTAAGCTCTGCATGTATAGTTGGATAATTTGTACGGATAATTTTAGAAAACTCGTAATCATCCGGATTAAAAAAATACGGTTTCATGCCTTTATATTCGGCTCTATCAAATATGCTAAACCATATATTTTTCATACAGGTAAATGTATTAATTTTATATCTTTAAGTTATGGAATTTACAGAAAAAAATCCGAAATATTTTTATCAGTCAGAAGACTTTAAGGCACTACGTGTTTTAGAAAATAGTTATCAAACTATATTGAACGAACTTACTGCGCTAAGAAAAAACGCTGAAAATGGATACTGGTTAGATACCTTTCCGCATTATTTATATCCTCAAAGTAAAAATAAGTGGCAAGTATTTACGTTTCGTTTTTTTGGCATTAAGCATCCATTAAATTGCAGTTTCTGTCCTGATACGGCTGCCATTTTAAATAATCTTCCCGGTTTAGTATCTGCAGATTTTTCTTATTTGCCAGCTAATACAAAAATTAAACCGCATAAAGGTTTTACAAAAATGGTTTTGCGCGTTCACTTAGGATTAATTATCCCTAAAGACTGTGGCATACGCGTTGGTAACGAAACTAAAACCTGGCAGCCAGGCAAATTAATTGTTTTTGATGATAGCTATGAACACGAAGCCTGGAATGATAGCGATGAAGATCGTTTTA
>JBDTJJ010000320.1:0-6646 GCA_039935895.1 Bacteroidia bacterium
AAAAACCGAACTGTACTTGTTTTATTACTGAGTGCTTTGGCAATTGCTGCTGTAAGCCTGCCATCTCTTTTATTTTGCTTTTTAATTGCTTCGGTAAATTATTTATTTATAAAAAATGTAATAAGTAAAACCAGTATATTCATCACTTGTATTTGTTTTAATGTTTTTGGTTTAGCTGCATTTCATTATTATGAAATATTTTACCAAGAATGGGGTGTTGTACCTTTGCTATTTGGCGTTACCTACCTCACACTTCAGTTTATAGACTATGCTTGCAAAGTTTATTTTAAACAAGTTATTGCGCCTGTAAATTTTCTTCAATACACTGCCGCGACTTTATATGTGCCTAAATTTTTTGTCGGCCCAATTGCATCTTTACCCGATGTTGGAAACGAAATAGCTGTAAAAAAAGAAAATACACCTGCTTTTTATTATGGCTTGAATAGAATACTGCTTGGCTTATTTAAAAAACTGGTATTAGCCGAAAGCCTTGTTGTATATGTAAGTTCTGCACTCGATTTTAAAGATCAATATCCTGCCATAACTATTTTAAGCGGCGCATGTTTATATACTTTACAATTGTATTTTGATTTTTCGGGATACTGTGATATTGCCATTGGCGTATCTGCTATGTGGGGAATTAATTTACCTGAAAATTTTAATTTTCCGTTTAGGCAAAAAACGTGGACAGTCTTTTGGCAAAGCTGGCACCGCACATTAACGCAGTGGTTGTGGCAATATATTTTTATACCGCTTTACGTTTTTTTTAGCCGAAATAAAATTAATAAAACCTTCGCGCAGAGCATTTGCATTATGGCTGTATTTAGTTTTATGGCTTTTTTTAATGGTATTAAATCAGGTTTTTTTGTAAGTGGATTTTTGTATGCTTTGTTTTATTTAATAGAACTTATTTTTAATGGAAAGAAAAGTTCTTTATCATCGGTATTTATATTTTTACTTTTCTCTATTGGATTATTGTTTTTTAGAACGCCAGATTTTCCGAGTTATTCTTTTTTAGTAGAACGCTTAACCGATTTTAAAAACTTTTTTCCTACTGATTGGTTACGCTTGTACTTCGCTCCAATAGCGTCTGGTGGGACTTTGCAAGATTATTTTAATTTATCTTTTACCTTACTTTTATGTTTACTGTTTTTGTTTTTTGAACGAAAAATAGTTTCTATTTTCTCTGCAAATAAAATAAATTTTACTGCTTGGATTGTTGTTCTAATACTGTTATTTACTTGGGGAGTTTTTACATCGGGTAGTAGGTTTATTTATATGCAGGTTTAATTGCGTTAGGGATTGCAGCAAGAAAGCCTTTTTGAAATGCTTTTTCAGCATTCTGCGAAGCAATTAAAAAAATAAAACGATGAGCTAATCAAAAAGCTTTACTGCAAAAAGCCCGACGGCGTAAAATATTTCTCGACTTCGCTCGAAATGACGAAAAGCCGGAACGCCCAAAATAAAATGTTATTTATTACCCCAAACAGTCCAGTTAGTTTCGTCGCTATTTAATATGCCAAGGTAGTTGTGGTATCTTTCGGTATAAATTTTACCTTCTTCTAAAGCCTTGATGACAGCGCAATGTGGCTCGTTGGTGTGTGTGCAGTTATTAAATTTACAATCATTCATCAAAGCTCTAAACTCAGGGAAATAATGCCCGACTTCATCTTTTTTCATTTCAACCAAGCCTAATTCTTTAATGCCTGGCGTATCAATAATATAACCGCCGGCATCTAATTTATGAAGCTCGGAAAAAGTAGTGGTGTGTTTTCCTTTTAAATGAATTTCAGAAAGATCGCCAGTTTTTAAATGTAAATTGGGTTGTATGTTATTTACCAAAGTAGATTTTCCGGCACCGCTATGCCCAGCAAGCAAGGTTAATTTATCTTTTAATAAATCTCGTATAATGGCAACGTCTTCTTTTTTTAGAGCCGAAATTTCTATGCACTCGTAACCAATAGACGTGTACATATCCATCACTTCTTGTTGCTGTTTTTTTAGTTCATCATCCAGCAAATCGCTTTTATTAAAAATAATTTTTGCAGGAATTCTATACGCTTCTGTGGTAACTAAAAACCTGTCTATAAAACCCGTTGATGTGCGCGGATAAACCAGCGTAGCTAACAAAAAAGCCTGATCTATATTTGCCGCAAGTATGTGTGTTTGCTTAGAAAGATTTAACGATTTACGAATGATGTAATTTTTGCGCGGATATATTTTTGTGATGAGTGTCGCATCTTTAGATTGTTCAACTTCTACATAATCTCCCACCACAACCGGACTTGTACTTTTGCGTAATTCCAAGCGAATTTTGCCCGCCAAATTTGCCATCAATATTTCTCCGGCGTCGGTACAAACGCGGTATAAATTTCCGGTCGATTTTAAAATTAATGCACGTACACTCACGCTTTTTTTAGATCACTATATTCTTTATAAGCCTTCTCAACCTTTTTAAACCAAGCCTTGCCGTACTTACGTGTTAACGGAGTTTGTAAAAATTTATATACAGGTACATTTAGTTTTAAGCCGCAAGCACAAGCATCTTTACAGATATTCCAACGATGATAATTTAAAGCATCATGCGTTTTATTTGGTGTTATACGTATTGGGTATAAATGGCACGACAGCGGTTTTTGCCAATCAATAACGCCATCTTTATGAGCCATTTCAATAGCGCATTTGGCCCAATTATTTTCATCAAAAACTACAAAAGCACACTCTTTTTCTTTACCAACAAGCGTGGTTGTATAATCGCCATCGCTATCTAATACATAAGGACCATGTTTTTCAATTGCTTTTAAGCCTTTTTTATTTAAGTAAGGTTTAACCTTATCAAGTATGCCTTCAATTATAGGAAGTTCATCTAAATCAAGCGGAGCACCACTTTCACCACTAATGCAGCATTCGCCTTTGCAGGCATGTAAATCGCAGACAAATTTTTCTTCAAAAAGTTCGTCAGATAATATGGTTTTATCAATTGAAATCATTCGAGGGCTAATTTACGGATAAAAAAATGATTAGCTAATTCCTCTGGCTAATAATATGTAGAAGCAATTTATAAAATGGGCCTTAGATTATTTGCATAAAATAAAGTAGTTAAAAGTTTTTAAATTAAATTACTTCAACCACTTCGTCGGGCAAATAAACCAAAAAAGCTTTTACAGGTTTAGTAGAAATACTGCGCAAGGTATGTTTGTATAGTTGTAACTGTTTAATATGCTTATCAGATTTTTCTCCGGTTTTAAAATCTATAATAGTGTGTTGTTGCTTTGTACTTACAACTCTATCCGGACGAATAATATCTCCGTTAGCCAAAAATAATTCGCTTTCATTTTTCACCTGCACATTGTCCGCAAAATATTCTTTTAAATCGCTATGCAGAGTAAGTTGTATTAAAATGTCTTTTAAGTCGGCAGTTTGGTTGGGGTTTATGTTGCCTTGTAAAACGGCACGTTGCAAAGCACCATCAATATCTTTATACGTGTTTATGTTAGCTAAAATATCGTGGAGGGCAATGCCGTATTTACGTTTGCTTTCTGCATCAAAATCATAATCGGTTAATTTTATGGCAATACTTTTGTGCAAATCGCGATAAGTTATGTGTTGCAAGCTTTGCATTTCTACCTCTGGCTTAGTTTCTTTTTCCGGATAACTACCTGTTTCAAAAAAGTTAGTATCACGTTGCTCGCTATACTTTTCGTTTACAAAATTTTGAAGCCAGTTGGTAATGCAATTACCTTGTTTTTTTTCTCGACTAATAATATGCAGCGCAGATACAGCACGCGTGCATGCCACATACAACACATTTAGATTATCTAAAATTTGCTTTTGCTCTTCTTCAACAGAATTACTTTTGAAATTGGTTTTTTCTAAATCTTTACCCGTTTTTACTAAGGCGACAGGCAATTGTCCAGCTTCGTTATTAGTATCAATTAAAATTTGTTCGGTGCTTTGCAAACGCCAATCGGCAAAGGGAATAATAACTACCGGAAACTCTAATCCTTTAGAAGCATGTACGGTTAATATTTTTACAGCATTGGTATTTTGCGGAATTTTTACAGAAAGATTATCACGTTTTTTATGCCACCATTGTAAAAATAAAAACATAGAAGCATTTTCTCTTTCGTTAAACGAAGCAACTTCATCTAAAAAGAAATTGACGAATAGCGGATTTTTATCTTCTATTTTAAATAGGCGGACAAGCTCGGTACAAATTTCAAATAAAGGAAGCGATGCTAAATGCGCAACGTGTAATTCTTTATTTAAACTTAATAAAATTTCATTTAATTTATACGGAGCCAAAGCCGCCTGATGCAGATGCGTATGATCTATTGGATAATGCAATTCTTCTTTTAGATAAACCAAAACAGCACAAGCAGAAATGCCATCGTTATTGTTTGTTAGCCATGTAAAAAATACGACTAAAAAATTAACTTCAGCGCAGGTTTTTAGCAGTAAAGAATCAGAAGACACAACCGGAATACCTTGGTGCATAAGGAACTGCGCTATTTTACTTCCGTTACGGTTATTACGTGTCAGTACAGCAATATCGCTATACGTATATTTATTTGCTAAAGATTCTTGTATAAAGGCTAATGTTTTTTGCAGAACAATATCATCTTTTTCTTCTGCAGATTTATCAATGAAAGACATAGTTATTTTACCGCCTTGCTTGGAGAATGCTTGCTGGGCGCTATTCTCATATACCTTTTGATGTTCTTCGTTTAGATATGTTTTAGATAGCCAATCGAAAAGATTATTGTTGAAACCTATAATTTCGGCACAACTTCTGCGGTTGGTATTTAGGTGTTTCTCTTGGTAATTAAGTTCAAGTGCTTGTTGTTGTTCTTGTATAACTCGATTTTGCTCAGCAGATTTTATTTTAGGAAGATTTACAAACTGATCTACATCGGCACCACGCCAACGATAAATAGATTGTTTACCATCGCCTACAATCATGCAAAATTTACCTTCGGCTAAGGAGTTATGTACAAGCGGCAATAAATTAAGCCACTGCAAAACCGATGTATCTTGAAACTCATCAATTAAATAATGTTTGTACCTATCGCCTAAACGCTCATAAATAAAAGGCACAGGTTCATCTTGTATAAAACTTGATACTGTTTTATTGAACTCACTTATAAAGACAATGTTTTTTTCTTGCTTATATTTTAAAACCAACTCTTGTATTTCGTTCAACACACAAAGCGCGGTAATATTTTTTAGAAGAAGTTTATGTAAAAAATATTCTGAGATGTTTTTCTCACGATAACTTTCTACTTCGTAATATATAGAGCGTAAAGTTTCTTTAATACCATCAATAGAAGCATTTGCATTTTTGCCTGTGTACCATTTATCATCTTTTATGGCGGCATCAACGCGCGAGCTTGTTAAATCATCGTTACCAAAAATTTTGTCTTTTACCTTACGGAAATAACTAAAGAAACCTTTATCGCCATAACTAAAATCGGAAACAGAAACACCATTTTGTGCTATAGTTAAATAAGCTTTATCAGCTAAACCAATTAAGTAATGCTCTGTCTTATGAACGTTTTCTTGTAATTGTTTTTTAATCTCTAATAAATCTTCAAGACTCACTTTACCAAGTAATTCAGCTTCTTTAGTATCTTTTTTAGAAATTAAAATTGGCCGTGCTAGTTCAAAAATTTCATTCTCTATTTTCCAATTTTTTTGTTCATCAACTTTATCAGAAGCATAATTCAATAATAAATTTTGCAATAATTTATTTTGCTTCATGTTAGTCAACAGCTCATCAATAGCCCACCAAAGCGCAGCTTCTTCATCGGTATCAACCGTAAAGTTTGCGGGTAATTGCAAATCGATTGAGAAACGCTTTATTAAGCGATAAACAAAACTATCAATAGTACACACCGAAAAATCGGCATACTGATGCAATAAATTTTGGTGCACTTCTTTACAACGCGCTTGTAATTCGGTTTCAGAAATGAGTAACTCTTTTTGTAAATCGGCAGCTAAAGGAGTTTTTTCTAATGCAGCAATTTGTTTTAAGGCTGTAAGTATCCGCTCTTTCATTTCGGCGGCAGCCTTGTTGGTAAAGGTTACTGCCAGTATTTGTTTGTAAGCTTTATTTAAACGATGCGGATCGGCAAGCGCTAATTTTAAATACTCTTTTACTAATGTGTAGGTTTTACCAGAGCCCGCAGAAGATTTATATACGACAAAATTTTCAGGCATTAGCTTACAGGAGAAAAATCTATTTCATACATAGTACCTTTTACCGGAAGTTGTTTTATGGTGCCGTGTAATTGTTCGGCAAGCGTTTTAATTAACTCTAAACCAAAGGTAGCGTGCTCATCATTTAAGCCAATTTTATTGCCAACTCCATTATCGCCTATAACCATAGTATAAGATTCATCGGTATTCTTTTTCATTTTAAATGTAATTAGATTTGCTGTTTCGTTAGAAGAGAAAGCATATTTAAGCGAATTGGAAATGACTTCATTTATCAATAATCCAACCGGAATCATCGTATCTAAATCCATTTTATCTACATCAACTTCTATTTGGTATTTTACAGCGAAATCAAGTTGATAGGTATCTACCAATTGCTTGATAAGATTTTTAATGTAATCGTTAAAGTTAATAGAGGAGAGTACGTTGT
>JBDTJJ010000321.1:0-4509 GCA_039935895.1 Bacteroidia bacterium
GGTTTCTCAATCGTAAAACTGTTTAAAGAATCTAAATACAATAATTGCTTTAATGATAATAAAGAAAGGTTGAAATTGTTTTGCGCTGTTACATAACTATATTGATCAGTCGCTAATTGCGCTTTAATATCATATACCGAACTCATGGCTGCGGCACCGGCATCGGCTAATTTTTGCGTGCGGTCTAATTGCTGCTGACTAATATTTACCTGATTATTAGCTACTTTTAATAGTTCGGTATTATAAACAACTTGTAAAAAAGAAGATGCTACGTTTAATGCTAAATCATTTTTTTGTTGCTCGTAATTTTCTCTGCTTGAATAATAAGCGTATTGATTTTTTTTAACGTTATTGTATTGTTGCAAGCCACTCCATAAAGTTACTTGTGCTTGTGCGTAAAAGTTTTCAGATAAAACGGTAGCATTTGCAAAGGTGTTGGTATATCTATCAATGGTTTTACCAATGTTGTAGGTGTGGTTACCGCCTGCGTTAACCGAAGGTAAAATAGCGGCCTTACTTTGGGTATAACTTACCTGGTTAATATCTGCACTAAGTGCATTTTGCTTTAAAGTAGGATTGTTTTTTAAGGCATACTCAATACACTGTTGTAAATTCCAAGCTTGAGAAAACGCAATGGTGCTGGTAAAAGATAAAACAATAAAGGCGATTAGTTTTTTCATGGTATGTTAATTAATGCAAAAGTAAAAACAACGCGCATATAATTAGCACAGTTTAGTAAATGCGGAAATTTTTAGGGCTAAGTGGCAATAGCCAGTTATCAGTTAGCGGTTATCAGTAAACATTAAAGTAAGCCCATTAAAGCGAGGTAACAAAAAACAAAAGGAGTGGCAAAAAACAGACTATCAAATCTATCTAAAACACCACCATGACCAGGCATTAATGTGCCGCTATCTTTAACGCCTGCCATGCGTTTTAGCATAGATTCTACTAAATCGCCCAGGTTGCCAAAAACAGCTACGATAATAGAAATTACAACCCAATGTATGGTTGCTAATTGCGGAAACATGATAGCTACCACAAAAGATAAGGCTATGCATAAAGCAATGCCACCAAGTGTACCTTCCCAGGTTTTATTAGGTGATATTTTTTCGTACAATTTATGTTTGCCAAAGAAACTTCCTACAAAATAAGCACCTGTATCGTTTATCCACACAAAGAAAATCATGCCGAGAACTTTTTCAGGAAAATAACCTCCTGCGTTATATCCTGTACTAACAATTTTTGCAAGTAAAACGCAAGGAATAGCCACATACATAAAAGCTAAAATGGTAAAGGCAGTGTTAATAATGGCGCTATCTTTTTTAAATAATTCTATTATAAGCAGTGTAAAAGGAAATAATAAAATTAATATGAAAAACTCCGTGAGTAAGCCATCGGACCAAGTAACCGATATAATGAGTAAAAAATAAAATATATACCCGGTTAGTTTGTGAGGTTTTGCATTTAAGTTCTCGCTCAACTTAAAAAATTCATTTAAGCCAATAAAGCCAACAGCGATAAAGAATATTACAAAAGAAAGATAGCTATACCAAACACAACCCAACAACAACGCCACAAATACTAATGCAGTTGTGGCGCGTGTGTAAAAAGTTTTAACGTTAAATGCCATTAAGCCTCCGTAGGTGTAATGTTTGCTAATGCTGTATCAATTTCCTCTTTATCAAAAGGACGTTTACCAAAAATAACCTCCAAATCATCTCTAAAAATAACTTCTTTTTCCAATAATTTTTCAGCAAGAAGTATAAGTTTCGGTTTATGTTCGTTTAAAAGTTCTTTAGTTTTAACGTAGGCTTTATCAATTAATTTTTTTATTTCTTCATCAATTGTTTGCGCTGTATGCTCGCTATAAGGTTTTCCAAATTGATACTCTTGTTGTCCGCTGCTATCGTAATAACTAACGTTTCCAATTTTATCATTCAAACCATAATACACAACTGAGGCAAAGGCTTGTTTGGTAATTTTTTCTAAATCGCTTAAAGCACCTGTACTTACGCGGTTAAACATAATCTCTTCAGCTGCTCGTCCGCCAAGGGCTGCACACATTTCATCAAAAATTTGATCCATTGTGTTCAGCTGTCTTTCTTCCGGTAAATACCAGGCGGCACCTAACGAACGACCACGAGGCACAATAGTAACTTTTACCAAAGGAGATGCGTGTTCTAACATCCAACTAACAGTTGCGTGTCCTGCTTCGTGAAACGCAATAACTCGTTTTTCTTGTGGCGTAATGATTTTGTTTTTCTTTTCTAAACCTGCAATAATTCTATCAACAGCATCTAAAAAATCTTGTTTCTCAACAAACTTTTTATCGTTACGCGCAGCTATCAAAGCAGCTTCATTACAAATGTTTGCAATATCTGCACCGCTAAAGCCCGGAGTTTGTTTTGCTAAGAAATCAATATCTAAATCTTTATCTAATTTAATTGGTTTTAAATGCACCTGGAAGATTTCTCTACGTTCGTTCAAATCAGGTAAATCAACGTGAATTTGTCTATCAAAACGACCAGCACGCATCAAGGCTTTATCTAAAATATCAGCACGATTTGTTGCTGCTAAAATAATTACACCGCTGTTAGAACCGAAGCCATCCATCTCGGTCAATAATTGATTTAAGGTATTTTCACGCTCATCGTTTCCACCAAAAGAGGCGTTTTTACCACGTGCGCGACCAATTGCATCAATCTCATCAATAAAAATAATACAAGGCGATTTTTCTTTTGCCTGACGGAATAAATCTCTAACACGAGACGCACCCACACCAACAAACATCTCCACAAAATCTGAACCGGACAAAGAGAAGAAAGGCACTTTAGCTTCGCCGGCAACAGCTTTTGCAAGTAACGTTTTACCGGTACCCGGAGGGCCAACTAACAAAGCTCCTTTAGGAATTTTAGCTCCTAAATCAGTATATTTTTTCGGCGTTTTTAAGAAATCTACAATTTCTTTTATCTCAATTTTTGCGCCTTCTAAACCAGCCACATCAGCAAAAGTTATATTTACGTTTATGTCTTTGTCAAATAAAACAGCTTTGCTTTTTCCAATATTGAAAATTTGTCCGCCGCCACCGCCGCCATTCATACGACGCATAATAAACATCCAAACAACAACCATTAATAAAATGGGCCAGATGTAACCAAAATATTCGCTCCATTCAGTACGATCATCACGCGTTGGATTTACAAATTTATCTTCAGCAATACCTGCTTTTTCTTGCACTACACGTACTCTATCTAAAAAAGTTTTTACATCAGGAATACCAACAAGTACAAACTGCGGAGCTTGTGTGTTTTTAGTATTTACAACAAGAGGTTTGCCGTTTTGTGCATATCTTGGCAATGCTAAACTATCAGGGTTTACGCGTATTTCGGCTGTTTTTTCGTTTACAATAGTAATTGAATTTACATCACCTTTTGAAAGCATATTTTGCTCAAAAAATGTTTCGGTTACTTTGTGTGTACCGCCACCAAAATTAGCGCCGCCATCGTAATAGGTAACTAAAATTAAAATAACGATAATGATAGCATATATCCAATAAAAATTAAAGCCACCGCCACCGCCGCCTTTATTTGCAGGCGAACCGCCTTTACGTAAACGATCTCGCATTTTTTCAAACTGGTCTTTTAACTCTTCGTTATTTTTTTGTGAAGAAGGCTTATTAGCAGACGAGTTATTACTCTCGGTAGATTTAGGTTCTTCTTGAATGTTTTCGCTCATAATTTTTATATGAAAATTTATTTAAGTCTTGTTATTTCTGCATCAGCCCACAACTCTTCCAAACGATAAAAATCGCGTGTTTGCTGTTGAAAAACGTGTACCATAATATCTACGTAATCTAATAAAATCCACTCGGCATTTTCCCATCCTTCGGTATGAAACGGACGTTCATCTAGTTGTTTTTTTACTGTTTCTTCAACCGAAGATGCAATAGAATCAACGTGTGTAGAAGATTCTGCATCAGCAATTACAAAATAATCGAATGAACGATTTTTGATGTTGCTTAAATCTAAAATGGTAATATTTTTTGCTTTTCTTTCTTCTAAACCGTCAATAATACTATCCAATAAAGGATTGCTATGTTTTAATTTTGTTTCTTCTTTTTTAGGAGCAATTTTTTTTACGGCTTCTTTTTTGGCAACGATTTTTTTAACCGCCACTTTTTTTGCAACTACTTTTTTTACAGCCGATGTTTTAACTACAACCTTTTTAACCGCTACTTTTTTAATAGCTGTTTTTTTTGCTACAACTTTTTTAGCAGCAGCTTTTTTGGGAGCTACTTTTTTAACTGCGCTTTTTTTGGTAGGAGTTTTTTTAGCTGCCGCTTTTTTTGCAGGAGCCTTTTTAGCTGCCTTTTTTACCGCTGTCTTTTTAACTACTTTTTTAACCGCAGCTTTTTTAATAATTTTTGCCATATAATTTTAATCGAAACTTTATTTTTACGCAAAGGCGTATCTTGCAAAGATAACATTATTTTTGCCGTTATTATGGATA
>JBDTJJ010000322.1:0-11114 GCA_039935895.1 Bacteroidia bacterium
AGTTTAGAACGCATTAACGAACTAAAAAAAATACAGCAACAAATTTTACAAGATTATACTTGTATGCTAAAAGTAGGCGGACTCTTAGTTTATGCCACCTGCAGTATTTTACCAAGTGAAAACAATAAACAGGTGGAATTATTTTTAGCCAACAATAAGAATTTCAGTTTTATAGAAGATAAAACCATTTATCCGTCTGATGGATTTGATGGTTTTTATATGTGTTTAATGAAAAGAGATAGTTAAGTTTCTTTTTTATATTTGTAATAAAGTGGTTGTTTTTACGATCAAATGAAGGCAAAAAAATTAGATACAACTTTAGAAAAAAACGATAAGTTTAATAGACAGATTTTATTTATAATTTTTGTGTTTACTATGCTATTGTATAGCAACAGCATTAAAAACAATTATGCCCTTGATGATAATTATGTAACTGTTACCAACGTTAATGAGCCTGGTAACTCTAGGGTTTCCAAGGGCATCAGAGGTATTCCAAACTTATTTAAAACACATTATGTTGAAGACGGTGAACAAAGTTATGAGTACCGTCCTTTAGTGTTAACAACCTTTGCTATAGAATATCAGTTTTTTGGTAGTAATCCACATGTTAGTCATTTTATAAGCGTGTTGCTTTACGCTTTTTCGTGTATGCTCTTGTTTACCATTCTTGCTAAGCTTTTTAAAAATTATACTATTATATTCCCTTTGCTTATTACCTTTTTATTCATCATTCATCCCATACATACCGAAGTGGTAGATAACGTAAAATGCCGAGATGAATTACTCTCGTTTCTTTTTGGGTTATGTGCCACGCATTTTTTTCTGAAAAGTTTGGAATCTAAACATAAACATTGGCTTTTTATTTCCTTAATGCTACTTTTTCTATTGTTGGGTTTGCTTTGCAAACAAACATCGATTTTGTTTTTTGGTTTAATTCTGCTAATTGCCTATTTTTTTTCATCGGTTAATCTTAAAAAATTAATATGGATAGCTTGTCTGTTTTTTATTACTTACATGAGTTACAATTTATTTAAAGAAGTTATGGTAAACGATGTAAAAATTATTAGGGAATTTGTTTTTTTTGAAAACCCTCTTTATTATGAACACAGTTTTTTAACACGTATTCCGGTGGTTTTTTACACGGCCGGATATTACCTTAAACTGCTTGTTTTTCCTTACCCACTTTGTTGTTATTATGGATATAATGTTATTCCAATGGCAAATTGGTCTTCGATAACAGTATGGTTTTCGGTAATTTTTTACTTAAGTATTGGCATGTATGCTTTGGTTAAGTTACCTAAAAAAACTACTCTTTCTTTTGGCATTATAGTTTTTTTTATAGGTATCTTTCCTTTTGTTAATTTAATTATGCCGGTTGTAGGTATTGTTGGCGAACGATTTATTTATTTTGCCTCGCTTGGTTTTTGTATCATAACAGCTCGATTACTTTGCGGTTTTTTTAAAATAAATATAACTAATACTTCTAAACTTCCATTTTTACCTTCGTCTTTTAAATTAAGTTTAAGCTGTATCTTACTATTGGGTAGTTATTTAACCCTTGCCCGAAATGCTGATTGGAAGGACGAACTAACCCTGTTTAGAAATGATGTAGCGCACTTTCAAAATTCAAGTCACCTGCATTATATTTTAGGAAATAAGTTATATGACAAAATATATAACACGCCAAATGGCGCAAAAAAAAACGAGTTAATAGCCGAGTGCAAGTTTCATTATAAACAAGCTAGTGAGTTTCTTCAAGAAGGCATACAAAAATACCCTACCGATTTTACCAGCTTAAACAATATTGGAATGATTTATATGAAGATTTTTGATGATGCCCCTGCAGCTTGGCCCTATTTTAAAAAAGCGATGGCTCTAAATCCTAAAGAGAGAATGATACAGTTTAATGTGGCTTTTTGCTGCGAAAAAAGAAACCTGCCCGATTCGGCTATTCTGTTTTACGAAAAAGCAATTGCCACAAATACTAGCTATGTGCATGTTTATTTAAATTTACACGAATTGTACCTAAAAAAGCACGCATTTATACAAGCTATTAATTGCGATAAGAAAGGTATTATACAAATACCGAATTATACGAAATTATATATTAATTTAGGTAATGCGCTTATGCTTAACAAAGATACGGTGGATGCGGTAACACAATACATAAAAGCCGTTGATTCCGAACCAACAAATATCGAGTTAAGAACTAAAATGAAATACTTTTTAATGAGCATAGGGCAAAAAGAAAAGGCCGATAAACTAAACAGCCAATAAAAACAAGTGATTTCCTAAATCTCTTATATTGTCGATTTTTTTGGCGCTACACTCTTCGGAGACTATAAGATGGTAGATATATTGGCTCAAACCCTTAATTTTTAACATTTAACTTGAAAAGAGGCGTTTCAACATAAATTATTTAAAATAGAGAAAAAATAATTACCAAAAGTTTTGAACTTATAAAATTATTTTATATATATTTGCGTAAGGCGTACTCAAAACACAACTTATTTAAAAACTAAATTAGCATGAAAACAAATAAAAATCTTTTGGCTATGGGTATTATGACAATAACCATATTCATGTTCTCTGGTAGTATTAAAGCACAAGGCCCGGCTTATAGAGGTTCGCCATCAGACAACCACGAACAGAAAAAAGTGGGCTGGCTAGCTGCTAAGCTGGATGGTAATGGAAGTAGTGTGCGCAATGGGATAGAATTTTACACACAAAATGCAGGGTGTATTACTAAAAAATCAGCTCCTAAAGAACCTATTCAAAACTCAAGCTTTGATACTCACTATCATACATTAACCCCTGATATGTACATTACCGAACAAGTAGATTTGGTGAAATTAGTAAATACAAATAATTATGCCGTAAGAGTTAGCTATCAAGAAAGTGATTTTAGCCCTGTAATAAATATACTAGTTCCGCCCTCTTCTACTATAGAAGGTGCTTGCGATAGCAAGGATGATAATTTGGCTAAATTGCTTATTAAAAAACTTCCGATTAAAGCGGATGATGAAAAACAAAAAAATCGTATTAAATCTAGTTTAGCAGTTACTAAAATTCAATAATAAATTTAAAATTAGAATAATTGGTAAGTATAGTTTTTATAAGTTTATCGTGCTGTTTTGTGCTTAGTACAAATTTTTAATTAAATAACATGAAAAAATCACTACGTTTTTTAGTAATAGCAATTTTTGCTTTAAATCTATTTATAGGAAATAAAGCACAGGCGCAGTGTGCAGGCAGTTCAGTAGTCGAAAATTTTACTGTTGGTCCATATACCTGCGAATGTTGCGGCCCTTCATATGCTAACCCTTCTTATTTTTGCTTTAACGATGGCGCCGCTGGAGCGTCTCTTCCGGCAGGTACTTGTCCTGCCACTACTTCGGGTGCATGTGGCAGCTCGGCTTCTTCCATCAGTACGTCATTCTCAAATCCGGTACCTGCCGGCAATATTGTAACGCAAGTATCTCTTAGTTATCACGCAGCTCCTTGTGGAGGAAGTATTACTACCGTAATAAACGGGGTTTCTATAGCAACAGATGCGCTTAGTAGTTCAGGTTGCACATGTGGTAACAATATTTTCGGTACACTTGTGGGTTCAAATACATCTAATTTCCCCTGTGGCCTTCCGGCTTACAACAACGGAGCAGGTGCCACAGAAAATATTACATTTAATTTTTCAGGTACTAGCGTTTGTATAAGTGAAATTATTATGACCTTTTGTTATGTTCCTGCTAACCAAGCTGTGCCGGCTACACAACCTGCGGCAATAGTTGGTACAACACCGGTTTGTGTAGGTGTTGCTCATACATATTCTGTTCCTGCTGTTGCAAATGCTTCCAGTTATGCATGGACTGTACCTGCGGGCTGGACAATCAATTCAGGGCAAGGAACTAATGTAATTTCTGCTACCGCAGGATCTGCTGGTAGTATTTGTGTTACCGCATCTAATTTTTGTGGAACAAGTGCTCCAACTTGTTTTGCGGTAACATTAGCATCTAATTCAGCAGCTCCAACAAGTGCTACGGCAAACCCAACTTCTGTTTGCCCAGGCAATCCATCTACGCTTACAGTTAATGGAGGTTCTCTTGGCACAGGCGCTGCATGGGATTGGTACACAGGTGGTTGCAATGGCACTTTAGTAGGTACAGGAACTTCTATTTCGGTATCTCCAGGAGCTACTACAACTTACTATGTAAACGCTGTAGGAACTTGTAATACAACGGCTTGTCAATCTGTTGCAGTAACAATAGGCGGCACAACTGCTACACCAGGCGCACCAACTGGAACATCAAGCGTTTGCGGTGGTAGTTCGCAAGTTTATACTACAACAGGAACTGCAGGAGCAACATCCTATGCTTGGACGGTGCCTGCTGGGGCGACTATAACTTTAGGTGGCACTGGAACCTCTATAACAGTAACCTTAGGATCTTCATCTGGCAATGTATGCGTTACAGCTACAGGCGCTTGTGGCACAAGTGCAGCTGCATGTACACCAATTACGGTAACAAATGCACCTAGCACACCAGGAGCTATTACAGGTACAACGCCTGTTTGTTTAGGAAGTGATAATTATTCTATTTCGGCAATTGCCGGAGCAACAGGATATAATTGGTCTGTTACTGGGGGTGGCACTATTACCGGCGCCTCAACGGCTGCTACTGTTAACTGGACAACAGCAGGATCTTATATAGTAGCAGTAACTGCCACAAATACCTGCGGATCAAGCACACAAGCAACATTTCCTATAACGATAAATTCACAACCTAATATAACTATAACACCATCCAGTACAGTAATTTGCTCGGGCTCTGCAACTACCATGACTGCTTCGGGTGGAGTTTCTTATACGTGGACACCAAATGCGGCAATTGCTAGTCCTTTAATTGGGGCTTCGATAACTGTAGATCCAACAGTTTCACCAACCGTTTTTAACGTAACTGGCACAGATGGGAATGGTTGTAAAAACACAGCTTCTCAATCTATATCAGTTAACCCAACGCCAACCGTAACCGTATTAGGTGGTGGTGGTAATTCTCAAACAGTTTGTTCGGGTGTTGCAGTTGCTGCTATTAATTTTAACGTAACTCCTGCGGGTGGTACCATTTCTTGGGCAAACAATAACACCGCCATAGGTATAGCGGCATCGGGTAATACAAATATTCCGGGTTATACTGCTCCCATAGTAGCCGCACAAACAATTGGTGTTATTACTGCAAATGCCACATCTAGTGCAGGGTGTAACTCAACCGGTAGTACCAATCTTAGCTATACAGTAACTATAAACCCTTTACCGGGCATTGATACAGCCACCATCATAAGGGTTTTACCTGGATGTGGCGCAAGTACAGGATGTATAAATAACATTGTGGGTAGTGGTGGTAGTGGAAGTTATTCTTACTCTTGGAATGGAGGACCGTTTACAACCCCATCAAACACATGTGCTATACCTTCAGGTACTTATAACTTACAGGTTAAAGATGTTGTTTCAGGATGTATTGCCACAGAAAACATTACATTACCTAATTCGGGATCACCACCACCTCCTACGGTAACAGTGAGTCCGTCGGCTACTGTTTGTGTTGGTGGTTCACTAACTTTTTCTGCTACACCTGTGGCAGGTATTACGTATAATTGGACATCAACAGGTGCTACACCAACTAGTGGAACTGGCAATACATATAGTATAACCAATATACCAAATTCAAACCCTTATGTAGTAACGGTAACATCTACCTCTGCCGGATGTACAGGTGCAGGGGGTAATGTAAATGTAACTGTAATGCCGCTTCCTCCTACGCCTACCTTGTCTCTTCCAACTACGGTAAATGATACCTCATGTCAAGGCTCGCCTCCTACCTTAACGGTAAATTCAGGCGGATCGATGGCTGTATGGTACACCATAGGTGGTACTTTCTTACAAACGGGTTCAAGTTACACTCCTCCGGCAAGTTTAGCACCCGGAACATATACCTATAGTGTAATAGATTCTGTGGCTGTGCCAAATGGGTGTATAAATGCACCTGCATCTGCTAATACAGTAACACTTACTTTAACGGTAAATCCATCGCCAACAGGCCCTATACTAACAAATACGATTAACCCAGTAACAGAATGTCAGGGACAAACACCTGCTACTACGCTTAGTGTTACACCCGCTGTTGGCTCAACCCCTGTTTGGTATAACTCTACCGGAGGTGTAGTTGCTATCAATACTAATACATATACACCACCAAATGGTACGGCAGGTAGTTCGGTTTACATTGTTATTGATTCATCTACAGTTCTTCCGAATACTTGTACAAGTGCATCAACAGGAAGTATATTAACTGTAACAGTTGTTGTTACCCCGTTACCAATACCTCCGGTTGTATCAGGAACAACTTCGACAACTAACTCACTTTGTCAGGGCTTGCCGTTTAATACGTTAACTGTTTTACCTCCGGTAACAACACCGCCTACAACACCTCTTTGGTATAATAGCGCAGGGCAAGAAGTTGCTACCGGAAACTCTTATACGCCAACAAGTGCGGGTGTATATACAGTAATAGATTCGGTAGCTACGCCTAATGGATGTACAAGTTCATCGCTTGTAAACGGTCTTCAAATAACGGTTATTGTTAACCCATCTCCAACTATAGATATTAGCGGTGCAATAATAGATACAGCTAAATGCGGACAACCAACTGGTGGGGTGCATGGTATTGCAAATGCAGTAGGCGGAACACCTGTAATTACTTACCAATGGTATAATGGAGTTACTCCTATTCCAGGCCAAACATCACCTACTTTAACCAACGTTAGTAATAACGGTTTATATAGCCTACAGGTTACTGATGGTAATGGTTGTCATGCATTAGGAACAGGAACGCTTGGTGTAAATACATTTAGTGTGCCGGTAGTAGTTAGTCCGGTGGCATCGTTTTCAACAAACCCAAGTCCTGCAACGGGTGGCGTGCCTTTAACAATTATATTTACAAATCAAACAACGGTAGGTGTAACATCAACAACCACTTATGTTTGGAATTTTGGAGATGGATCAGCTAACTCATCTGCATTAAGCCCAACCCATACTTATACAGCAACAAATACTTATACGGCAACCCTTACAGCTTACAATGGAAGTTGCGCATCATCTCCGGTTAGTGTTTTAATTATTGCTGACGTACCCACTACTCTAATTATTCCAAACGTGTTTACACCTAATGGAGATTTAAAAAATGACGAGTTCTTTATTGTTAATACGGGTTTAACCAGCTTAAATTGCCAAATATTTAACCGTTGGGGTCAGTTAATGACAACTTTAACAGCACCACAACAAGCTTGGGATGGACTAGCACCTAACGGAGATAAAGCGCCTGACGGAACCTATATGTTTATACTTGAGGCACATGGCACAGATGGTAAAACATACAAGCAACAAGGCACCGTTTTATTAACTAGATAAAAAATATAAATAAATTATCTAAAGGCTTCTGTAGAAATATGGAAGCCTTTTTTGTTTTTTGCTGTTTTGTATTTGCGTTAGGGATTGTAGTGAAAAGCTTTTGTTGTAATCAACAAAACTTGCAACGTAAAGGCCGCCGGCGCAGAAAATTTCTCGAATGACAATAAATGCCCATGCGCCGGAACGCCCAAATTTTGAACTAATTAAACCTGCCAATCAGTCACGCTTGTTATCTTTGGCAAAAAAATTGACTATAAAAAGTAAAATTAAAAAACAGCCGAGCGAAGCGAATACATGAGTATAAATTAATAAATAAAAAACCAACGAATAATGCAAACAGGTAAGATAAACGTACAGACAGAAAACATATTTCCGATAATAAAGAAGTTTTTATACTCGGATCACGAAATATTTTTGCGTGAATTAGTAAGTAACGCGGTTGATGCTACCAAAAAATTGAAAGCATACTCGTCTATGGGCGAATTTAAAGGCGAAGTGGGTAACACAACGCTAGAAGTTATTTTAGACAAAAAAGCAAAAACATTAACCATACGCGATAGAGGTATTGGTATGACGGGTGATGATATTGTAAAATACATTACCCAAATTGCGTTTAGTGGTGCCGAAGAATTTGTAACTAAATACAAAGATAAAGTAGATGCCAATGCCATGATTGGGCATTTTGGCTTAGGATTTTATTCGGCATTTATGGTTGCCAAGGAAGTTGAAATTGTGTCGCTTTCGTTTAAAGAAGGATCAAAAGCAGCTCGTTGGATTTGCGATGGAAGCCCGGAATACAAGTTGGAAGAAACCACCAAAGATTTTAGAGGTACTGACATTATTTTGCACATTGCAGATGATAGTCACGAATTTTTGGAAGATGCACGAATTGAAAATCTACTAAAAAAATATTGCCGCTTTTTACCGGAAGAAATAAAATTTGGAACTAAAAAGAAGTGGGAAAAAGACGGCGATAAAAAAGATAAAGACGGCAAAGAGGTTGAAAAAGAAGTTGAGGTTGATAATATCATAAACAACCCAAACCCTTTGTGGACAAAGAAACCGGCAGATTTAACGGATGAAGATTATAAAAACTTCTATCACGAGTTGTACCCGATGAATTTTGAAGAGCCGCTTTTTTGGATTCATTTAAATGTTGATTATCCGTTTAACTTAACAGGTGTTTTATATTTTCCAAAACTTAAAAACAACTTTGAAGCGCCAAAAGATAAAATACAATTATACAGCAATCAGGTTTTTGTAACCGATAACGTAGAGCACGTTGTGCCCGATTTTTTAATGTTGTTGCGCGGTGTAATTGATAGTCCGGATATTCCCTTAAACGTATCGCGTAGTTATTTGCAAGCCGATGGAAATGTGAAAAAAATAGCAGCACACATCACTAAAAAAGTTGCGGATAAATTAGAGGAGCTATTTAAAAAAGATCGCACAGATTTTGAAAAGAAATGGAACGACATTAAAATATTTGTCGAGTATGGAATGTTGAGCGATGAAAAATTTAACGACAAAGCTCAAAAATTTGCCATGCTTACCAATACAGAAGATGAGCATTTTACGTTTGAAGAATACGAAAATAAAATAAAACCTATTCAAACCGATAAAGACAAAAAATTAATTTACTTATATACTACCAATGTTTCTGAGCAACACAGCTACATACAAGCCGCAAAAGACAGAGGGTATGATGTCTTGTTGTTTGATACTCCGTTAGATTCTCACTTTATTGGTAAGTTAGAAACTACGTTTAAAGAAGTTGCTTTTGTGCGTGTTGATGCTGATACGGTTGATAAGCTGATTAAAAAAGATGAGGCGCAAGTTTCTAAATTAACCGAAGAACAGAAAAAAGAATTACAACCCATTATTGAAGAAGTTGTAGCGAAAGATAAATTTACCGTAGTGCTTGAAAGCCTTAGCGAGAAAGACGCACCGATGCTAATTACACGCCCAGAATTTATGCGCCGCATGAAAGATATGAGCGCGATGGGCGGTGGCGGAATGAATTTTTACGGCGAAATGCCTGATATGTATAATTTAGTTGTTAATGTAAATCACCCATTAATAGGTAAAATTTTAGCAGAAACCAATGTCGAAAAACGTACCGCTATCAGCAAGCAAGCAGCAGATTTGGCTATGCTTTCGCAAGGTTTATTAAAAGGCGAAGAGCTTACTAAGTTTATAAAGCGCTCTGTTGAATTAATCGATTAAACAGTTAATTTTCTTTCTATTCAAAAGTCGCCTTTCGGGGCGATTTTTGTTTTGTATAATTTGGGCGTTCCGGCGCATTTGTCATTTCGAACAAAGTGAAGCAATCTCATGCGCCGTCGGGCTGTCCCTTCAATCTTTGCCGATTACTGCAAAGGATTTTCGTTCCATCCCTAACGCAAATACAAAACTTTCTTCCATAAATCACTTTCGGCGTATTCTTTTATAATATTATTTCTTGTCATTAATAATTTTGTGAGGTAAGAAGTAAGAATAATATTGTTTGCTAAACGACCTAAAATCCCAAAAGGAGATTCAAAAATAAAATCATCAATCATGGTAGTTACACCATCTTTAAAATCAAACCTATGCGTATGATGCATAGATTTAAAAGCGCCTTCCGTCATTTCATCCACAAATAAACTACTTGGCTCGTACGCCGTAATTTTGCTCGTTAATCTTTGCCAAATACCAAAGTGTTTTGCACGCCAAGTTACAAATTCATTCAAACCAATTAATCCTGTTGTAACGCCGGCAATAGCTTCTTCGTTCGATTGACTGGTTGAAATTTTATGTAAATCAATACTTCTCGATAAATCAAAGCATCGTTCAACAGGCGCATTAATTTTAGTAATGAGTTTAATGTGTGGCATAAATAACCTACGGCGCTAAACGTTGTTTAACCCATTTTTTATTTTTCAAATTGTAGCAAATCCTATCGTGCAAACGACTTTCTCTTCCTTGCCAAAACTCATAATACGTAGCTTTTAAAACATAACCTCCCCATTTTTTTGGTCGTGGTATGTTAGCATCATATTTTGCTTTAATAGCTAATACCATTTTTTCTAATTCTTGGCGGTTTTTTAAAACCTTGCTTTGTGGCGAAGCACATGCGCCAATACGCGAGTTAAGCGGTCGTGATGCAAAATAAGCGTCGGATGCTTTTGCCGTTATCTTTTCTATCTTTCCTTCAATACGAATTTGTCTTTCTAAATCATGCCAAAAAAATAGTATGCACGCATAATTATTTTCTTTTATGTTTTTTCCTTTTCGACTATCGTAATTTGTAAAACAAGTAAATTCATTGCCTTCAAATTCTCTTAGCAAAACAACTCTTGATGAAGGCTTACCTGTTTTTGTAACCGTTGAAAGCACCATAGCATTTGGTTCGGGTACTTCGCTTTTTGTTGCTTCGTAAAACCATTTTTCAAACTGTTTAAATGGATTTTTATTGGCATCTTTTTCATCAAAAGATTCTCTTAAAAATTCGTGGCGCAAATTTTTTGTATATTCATTTAATGATGGCATATTTTGTAACTTTGTTTTTACAAA
Organism: Bacteroidia bacterium; assembly: GCA_039935895.1. Classification (GTDB taxonomy): domain Bacteria; phylum Bacteroidota; class Bacteroidia; order B-17B0; family Aurantibacillaceae; genus PALSA-968. Next base: position 11,015 of record JBDTJJ010000322.1, read on the forward strand.
TATACATGCGTATTTTACAAGGAGAAATATTAATTGCTCGTCCGTTATTAAACGATGGCGATTTTAAGCGGACAGTTGTGCTGTTAGCCGAACACAATAA
>JBDTJJ010000323.1:0-3082 GCA_039935895.1 Bacteroidia bacterium
AGTGCAGTTTATGCTATGAATAGCTTAACGCTTTCAACCAATTTAAACTCGTTTATTAAAGTAGATAAACCTGTTGTTACGCCGTAATTATTTCTTTCTGTGAGCGAAAAACATATTCTAAGTAAAACTTCTTTTTTAAAATCGGTACAATGTACAAAGTCGTTTTTCCTTTATAAAAATCATTACAATTTAAAAGACCCATTACCAAAAGAAAAGCAAGCTGTTTTTAATCGCGGACACCAAGTTGGCACGTTGGCACAAAGTTTATTTCCTAACGGAATTGATGTTAGCCCTACGCACGTGGCTAAGTTTAACGATTCGGTACAAAAAACAAAAGAGCTTATTGCACAAGGGCAAAAAATTATTTACGAAGCCGCATTTGTGTTTGATGGCGTGCTTGTTGCTTTAGATATTTTAGTAAACGAAAACGATAAATGGTACGCTTACGAAGTTAAAAGTTCGTTAAAAATAAGTGCCGCTTATGTAATGGATGCCGCGTTGCAAAATTATGTAATTAGTAACTGCATTCCTTTAGAGGATTTTTATTTAGTTACCATGAACTCGCAATATGTGTTGCAAGACGAATTAGATGTACAATCTTTATTTAAAATAAAAAGTGTAAAAGCAGATGCTGAAAAAAATGTAGAGTTTATAAAATACCACATACAACAAGCTAAAAACATTTTAGTAAAAGATACCTTACCAAAAGTTGATATTGGCGAAAAATGTTTTGCCCCTTATCAATGCGATTTTTTTGGAACTTGTTGGAAACATGTTCCCGCTAATAACATTTTTGAGTTTTCGGGTATATCAAAAAAGCAAGCACAAATTTGGTTTGAACGAGGTTTTAAAACCTTGTATTATATACCCGAAGAAGAACTTAGCGGCAACACCAAACTAATGGTAGAGGCGTATAAAAACCATGCAGAAATAGTTGATAAACCTGCTTTGCAACAATTTTTTAAAAAAGTAAAATTTCCTGTCGCGTTTTTTGATGCTGAAATGTTTGCGCCCGCAGTACCTATGTATAAAGGAACTGCACCATTTGAAGCCATGCCTTTTTTGTTTTCGTGGCATAGTATGGCAAGTGAAAGTGCAATGCCACAACATACGTATTTTTATCAGGAAGAAAATAAATATGCAGGTAAAGCTTTATTAGATTATTTAATTGGCGAAGCCGAAAAGGTTAATACCATTTTAGTTTTTGATACCGCGCAAGAGTTAAAAGTATTAAGTTCGGTGGTGAAGCATTTTCCGGAATACAAAAAACTAATTGACGCGCTTAAAAATAAGTTTGTAGATTTTAGCGATGTGTTTACCAAGCTTTGGTATTATCATCCAAATACAAAAGGCTCTATGTCTTTAAAAAAGATTTACGAAAGCGTGTTTGGTAAAAGTATTTTTGATGAGCTTGCTATTAAATCGGGTTTATTGGCGTCTTATAAATATGATGAATATTTAAAAGAAACCGATCTCTTTAAAAAAGAAGAACTAAAAAACAACTTGATAGAATACTGCAAAACCGATACACAAGCTATGTATGATTTGTTTGTGTATTTAAAGATGGTTATTTAATGCGTTAGGGATTGCAGCGAAAAACCCACAGACGTAATCGCCGAGGATTTGTAGCGAAAAGCCTACTTCGGCAAGCTCAGTATAAACTTGGCGCAGAATATTCTTCAAATTGTATAAAATGACAATGCGCCGAAACGCCCTAACTTTTATTTAAAAAAATGAAGCAGGTGATTATAAAACTTGTGATAGACAAAGTATAGTATAACTGTCCAAAATGCCGATGAAACTGTCATTAATAAAATAGTACGGTTACGGTTTTTGTACCCAAAAAAACGAATAGCAAGAAAGGTTCCAAAAGGAATAGATAATATGAGAGGAGAAATGGCTGACACGCCAACAATGCCAAAGTATTTTTTTGCTTTAATTAAAAAACGATTTGTGCGTGTTATTCTTTTTTTTGGTTTTGAACTTGGAAAGAATTTTTTTTGAAGGTAGGCTGTAAGCAAAATTAATTCTTCGGATAAAAAAACGGAAATTGATGAGCCAAAAAGACCGGCCGAAACCCCAATTAAAAGTATTTTAAAAAAAGAGAAATGGAACGCAAAAATTTCGGTGGGTAAACCTAATAATGCTGGGCGATAAGCGCAGGCAAAAAAAGCGGTAATTATTTTACTCCATTCGCCGTTATCCATTGGTTATAGCTTTTCGCCAAAAGCTAAATCTCCGGCATCGCCTAAGCCTGGTACAATATAGGCGTGCGCGGTTAACTCTTCATCAACAGCCGCCAACCAAAGCGTGTAATTATTATCGGGCATATTTTTGCGTACATACTCAACACCAGCTTTGCTGGCAATTACAGCAACAATATGGGTGTGTTTTGGCTTGCCTTTAGTTAGCAATGCCTTATAGGCAAGCACCATAGATGAACCCGAAGCAAGCATAGGATCTGTTAGGATTAAAACTTTACCTTCTAATGAAGGGCTTGATAAATACTCAATCTGAATTTCGAATGTATTATCTTGATGGTGTTTTCTAAATGCCGATACAAACGCATTTTGTGCGCCATCAAACACATTTAAAATACCGGTATGTAATGGCAAGCCGGCACGTAAAATAGTAGCAATTACAGGCTGTTCGGCTAAAGTTAAGGTTTGCGCTTCGGCTAAAACAGTTTCGGTTACTGTTTTTTTATACGCCATAGTTTTAGAAATTTCATACGCAAAAAACTCACCAATGCGTTCCATGTTTCTACGAAAGCGAATGCGGTCTTGCTGAATATGTTTATCGCGAATTTCGGCAATGTATTGATTTAAAATAGAAGTTTGTTCGGATAAAATATGAATCATAATGTTTAAGTTTCTTTACATTTCAAATATAGACAGAAAATTAAAACAAGAAGCCTTTAAAGTATTAAAGAGGCATAAATTGGTGTTTGTTTTTAAAGCAAGAATTTAACGAATCTTAAAGAAAGACGACTGCTAATCAATAAAATACTATCTAAAATTTTACGGTAAGATGAAGCTGTGCAACAAAACTTCCTGCAACCAGCATTCGACTGTATTTCGTT
>JBDTJJ010000324.1:0-6509 GCA_039935895.1 Bacteroidia bacterium
AAGAAGTAATTGAAAAAGCCAACAACATTCCATACGGTTTAAGTGCAGGCGTGTGGACAGATAAAGGCTCTAAAATATTTAATATGACGGGCAAATTGCGCGCCGGTGTTATTTGGGCAAACACCTACAATAAGTTCGATCCTACATCTCCCTTTGGCGGTTATAAAGAAAGTGGCTTTGGCCGCGAGGGTGGCTTACACGGCTTAATGCCTTATCTAAAGTTTTAATTACCGCAACGATTCCCCTCCTTGGAGGGGTTAGGGGTGGGTTCTTTGGGCGTTCCGGCGCGTTTGTCATTTCGAGCGATTCGAGAAATCTCTGCGCCAAGTTTATACTGAGCTTGCCGAAGTAGGCTTTTCGCAGTAAAGCTTTTTAAGATTTAGCTCATCGTTTTTGTTTTTTTAATTGTTTCGCAGAATGCTGAAAAAGCACTTTTTAAAAAGGCTTTCTTGCTGCAATCCCTAACGTGATAGATAAATAAGTGTTATTTTAGTAATAAATTACATACCATGAAAACGAAACTACTATTAAGTTATCTTTTACTACAAGTGTTTTTTATAAAGGGGCAAAACACGTTTCATTACTTTTATAATACTAATACAGGGGCACAAAATATTACATTAACTTCTAAGGAAGATTTTTTGGTTACGGGTCGTTTAGAAATGGATACAATTAACGCAATTTATGCTCAGTACTTATCTAAGTTCGATAAGTTTGGGAATAATAAATGGACAAAAACATTTAATTGGACTTCGCCAATAAGTTCAGAGGGGTGGTACGTTAACGAATTAAGCTCAAACAGTTATATAGATTTTTCTTTACTGTTTAATGGCTCTAATTCAAAGAGATCTTTTATGATGCTTAAAATAGATAGCATGGGAAATGTTTTAAAGGATAGGCAAATTGATTCTATAATGAATTATGATTTTTTTAAACTTAGAATAAGGAATAGCAACTCATACTATTTCGCAGGAACCTGGTATCCAGGTTATGGGTATAAACAAGATATTTTTATTTTTGAAACAGACTCAGACTTAAATATTAAATGGGCAAAACAATATGATTTTCCGTCAAACTCTTTTACTCATGATGATTTTGTTTTTACAGATTTCATTTTTGCAAATAATAAAATTATGCTTACTGCATACGGTTATGCGGTAAACAATGGAGCAGATGGAGTGCAAAGTACAATTATCGTTTTAGATACAACGGGAAATCTAATAAACTGCAAAACCACCAAAGTACCACCAAGTATGCCAGGCAGATCGCAAGTTGTTCGTCTTTATAATATTTTGCAATATGACAGAAATGACCTTTACTTTTTCGGAGGCTATGCCACAGATGGCGTTGATTACGGCATGAATAATATGATACTAAAAACAGACTCTAGTTTAAATGTAAAATGGGTAAAAACTTTTGCCATTAATAATAAAGAAAGTGTAATTTATAATTCATTAATAACCTCAGATAAAAATTTGGCAGTTTTATTTGGCTATGACCCCGCTGGCACCTCAAATAGCCAAGGGAGAGGATCTGTGTTGTTAAAGATGGATACTGCTGCAAACATAAAATGGATGCATCTTTTAAATGATACAACGTATGGAGTTAATAATAATTACGTAAGTAGTTTTGGCGCATCTAATTTTATTGAAACACTGGATTTAGGTTTAGCAATAATAGGAGAGTGTGATGGTAGTTCTTCAGGATCAAATTGGAAAAGAACAGAGCTCATAAAAACCGACTCGTTTGGAAACCAACCATGCGATTATGGGGTAGTTAACTATTACAATACAACTAATACACTGCCTTTTGTTCCATCTTTTCCGGTTGTTACTTCCATAAATTCATTAGTAACTTCAACTCCAACTATTAATACTCAACATATTATACTAACTCAAGTTGATTTTTGTAGCTATACAGGAATAGAAAAATATAGTTCGAGTTTGGATTTTAAAATTTATCCTAATCCTTCATCAGGTAACTTTGCTATTAGCATTGTAAATAATACAAATGATAGAGTAAATATAGAGATACAAGACATTACAGGAAGAAGCCTCATTACACAACAGTTACAAACCAATAATGGCGTTGCAGAAATACAAACCAATCTTGCCAGTGGTATTTATTTGGCTATCGTAACGAACAATGGAAAAACTATAAAGCAAAAACTAATTATAAATAATTAATAGAGCATAATCTATACACATAATCAGTCACATCTATCCATGGCAGGCGTTCACGAAAGCCAAAACACCTACTGTTTATGCAAAAAAATCATCAATCGTAGCAGCGCGTGGGAGGAAAGTCCGCGGCGCAGTTTAGCCTGTGCGTAGCAGATCGGAACTTTCTTGAGCTTTTGGTTCTTTTGTATCAAGACAAAAGAACATAAAAAAAGGTACCTTTCTTTAACCCTCCGCACATACTGGCTCAAATCTGTCTTTACATATTTGCCCACTTTCATTTTCGCCAAGGAAAAAGAAAATCAATAACATTTAATACGTATAAAATTATATTTTTGAGCCGTGTTAGAAAACCTAAATACCATACAAAAGCAAGCGTTAGTTGTATATTTAAAACAATTTGTAAGCGAAGAACGTTTAAAGCGCTTTGATGAAGTCCTTGATGAACGCATAGACCACATGCACATTGTGTTAGAGGATATTTACCAAGCACACAATGCAAGCGCCGTTTTACGCAGCGTAGATTGTTTTGGCATACAAAATGTACATTTTATTGAGACGAGAAATTTTTATAAAGTATCTGATGATGTTGCCTTGGGTGCATCGCAATGGTTAAATATACATCGCCATAAAAACACCAAAGAAACCCTTACTGAATTAAAGCAACAAGGCTTTAAAATTGTAGCCACTACGCCGCATAAAAACGATAAAACCATTTACGATTTTGATGTAACACAAAAATTTGCATTAGTTTTCGGAACTGAGAAAGAAGGCATATCTCAAGATATTTTTGATATGGCCGATGAGTTTGTAAAAATACCCATGTATGGCTTTACCGAAAGCTTTAACATAAGCGTTTGCGCAGCTATGTGCATGAATGAGTTTACCAATAAAATACGCAAGCAAATTCCAAATCCGTATTTACCTGAAGAAGAGAAGCAAGCTATTTATATAGAGTGGCTAAAAAAATCAATTAAAAAACCTGATTTAATTATTAAAGATTATCTGGCTAAGAATATGTAGTTGTTCTTAATTATGCAGTAAATTTGCATCTCAAAAAATTACCACATTAAAACACTAAGTTTCCTTTTTCTTTTTTTAGGTTATTCTGCATTTGCAGAAACCCCTCCTAATTATGCTAAGCGAGATAGCACAAGAAAAAAAATTGTGCAGCAACTACAAATACAAACGTATGAAGATAATTTGTTAGGTTATACCTTTGATAGTGATGACAGGCCTTTTGTAGATTTTACAGTTTCATTTAGAACCTGCATTTATCCGTTTGATTATTTAATGAAATTATTCCCGCAAAAATACCGACAAAACATTCATCTTAATATAGCTTTCACAGGTAGGTTTGGCCAGTATATTGGCACGCGCTATTCTAGTCCGGTTATAGAAAAACGTTTAAACCCGGTTATGTTTTTAGAATATACGCCAAAAAATAAATATAAAAACATGGTGTTGCAATTGGGTTACGGACACGAATCGAACGGACAAGCCATTGATGATTCTGTTTCTTTTTATAAAACTGCTGCTTTGCCACACAACGATATTCATCAAACCATTGATAAAATTAGCCGCGGTTGGGATTATGTTGGCACAAATATTATCTCCGATTACTTTTGTGTAAAAACGCCTAACATCGTTTTAGAAGGAGATATCTCTTTAACGTATTATTTAAACTATGGCATTTTACAAGGTAGAAAAGAAGAATACCATAGTTGGGAGACTGGTTGGGATGGAGTAAATCTTACGCGAAATGATGTAAGTGGTATATCGTTATCATTTACTTGTTATATAGATTCTTCGTTTCTTAATAAAGTAAAAATTAATTACGAAACCGGAATTGGAAAACCATTTTTTGCTAACTCTGTTAAAGTGTTAGTTGGTTTTAAAGTGGGCAATTTCCCTATTGCATTTTCTTATAGATATGGTTATAAGGGAGATTTAGCGCAATTTGGAAAAGTAAATCAAAGTTTTGGTGTTGAGTATTATATGTCGTCATTTAACATACCTAATGACAGAAGAAAACGCTAATAGTAGTTTATTCTTTTATTAATTCGTTGGCAAATAAATATCAAAAGTAGCGCCTTCGTTTAAATTACTGCTGGCAATAATTAATCCGTTATGGTTTTCTACAATCTTTTTTACAATGGCAAGCCCAATACCGGTGCCGCCATAAACTTCTTTTAAATGTAGTTTTTGAAACACACCAAAAATACGTTCACTAAAATGAGATTCAAAACCAATGCCGTTATCTTTAACCATAATATGACAATACATATTATTTGGCGATAATTTTTCGTGTTTTAGCTTATCTCCGTTTTCAATTTTACTGCTAACGGTTATAATAGGAAGTATATCTGTTCTCGAAAATTTAAGCGCATTACTTATTAAATTATACATCAATTGTCTAAACTGAAAAGGTATAACATCTGCCGAAGCTAGTCCACTGGTTTCAATAGTAGCCTTCTTCGCTTTAATAGTATCTGTCAACTCAATCTTTACATCTTCTACAATTGCGGCCAAATTTGTTTTTTCAAACTTTAATTCGGTTGTGCTTACACGCGAAAAAGCCAACAAATCATCAATAAGCTGTTGCATTCTTTTGGCAGATAATTGTATGCGCTCAAAATTATACTTGCCATTTTCCGAAAGGTTTTCGGTTTCGTTACTAAGCAATATACTTATAAAAGTTTGTATCTTTCTTAGTGGTTCTTGTAAATCATGACTAGATATATACGTAAACGCAAGCAGTTCTTTATTGGCAATAATTAACTCAGCAGCACGTTTTTCTTTTTCATTATTTTGAAACGCAAGTTCTTTATTAGCAATAAATAATTCGGCTGCTCGTTTTTCTTTCTCATCATTTTGGTAAGCAAGTTCTATATTGGCAATAATTAATTCAGCAGCACGTTTTTCTTTTTCATGATTTTGAAAAGCAAGTTCTTCGTTGGCAATAATTAATTCGGCGGCGCGCTTTTCTTTTTCATTGTTTTGAAAAGCTAATTCTTCATTGGCAATAATTAATTCGGCGGCGCGTTTTTCCTTAACCACATTTTGATAACCCAATTCTTTATTAGCAATAACTAATTCTTCGGCGCGTTTTTCTTTCAGGTCGTTTTGGTAAGCAACCTCTATGTTGGCAATACTTAATTCGGCGGCACGTTTATCTTTTTCTTTTTTCTCAAAGGCAAGTTCTTTATTGGCCACTACCAACTCGGCATGTCGGTTTGTTTTTTCGGTGTGTTGTAGCGCAATTTCTTCATTGGCAATAAGTAGTTTGGCTTCTACTTTTTCTCTCTGTGTCTTTTCAATAGCAAGTTCGTTTAGTAAATCAGCCTCGTTTATTTTTTTGTCTTTGTCCATGCGCTTACTAATTTATTTTAAAAGTGAACAATAACTACTGATATAAATAACGAACGAGTTATTTACTTAATCGTTACCAATGGTAAGTATAAAGCTTTCTCGTGTAATTTCAGAATTTTTTTTCTGACTGATAAGAGTAAGAGATTTTTCAATCGCTTTTTGGAATAGTTGAAATTCTGCCGGTTTGCGTATAAAGTAGCTTGCGCCGTTTTTATAAAGCGTATCTATGGTTTCTTGCTCTAAAGAAGTAGAGTATATAATTACCGGTATATGTTTTAGTTTTTTATTGGCTTTTATTTCGGCTAAACATTCAAAACCGTTCTTTCTTGGCATATTCAAATCAAGAAATAACACATCCGGAATTTTATTTGTCTCGTTAGTTAAATAATTCATCAACTGCTCGCCTTCATTTATTATAATTAACTCAGCACTTGAAAAGGACTTTTGTAAGGCGTCTTTAAAAAAGAGGCAATCGTCCATATCGTCATCAGCTAAAAGTATTTTAAGTGGGTTGGAATTCATAAGTTGAGCATTAACATAATTTATGTATTCAATTTTTATGCCTGTTATTTAATGCGCACAATATTTTAATCTAATAGCGGTATAATGTTCTCTAAATATAGATTGATGGCTTTTTCCGACCATTTTAAGCGATGAACCTTACAATTTAACCTATTAAAATTCTTCAAAGAGATTTTTAAATAGCATCCCAATGTGGGATAATAAAAGAGATTGAGGTGTTAGGTACGCGTATAAATTTATTCATCTTGCCAAATAAACAAAAACCCATTGCAAATATTGAATTTACAATGGGTGTGCTATTTAATCGAGTGCTCCCACTTGGGCTCGAACCAAGGACCCTCAGATTATGAGTCTGATGCTCTAACCAACTGAGCTATAGGAGCAAAATAATGAGTTGCAAAAATAGATATTCTGCCTCTATATGCAAATTTATTT
>JBDTJJ010000325.1:0-2811 GCA_039935895.1 Bacteroidia bacterium
GCAATTACACCAATGTGTTTTAGTTTTTTATCTTTTACAACTTCGTTTACAATTGGGTTTACTACATCTATTACTGTGACTTTATTTCCAACAAAATCTTTAACTGTTTCATATGCAAAAGCAGATGCAGTGTTGCAAGCAATGACAATAATCTTACAATTTTGCTCTAACAAAAATTGCGCAATGCGTATAGAATAATATTTAATACTATCTGCCGATTTATCCCCGTAAGGAAGATGGGCCGTATCACCAAAATAAATAATTTGCTCTTTTGGTAAAGCCTTTGCAATGGCGCTGGCAACGGTTAAACCGCCCACACCCGAATCAAAAATTCCGATGGGTTGGTTGGCATTTAATTTTTTTACTGGCATATTATTTTGTTTTTTTCTACCTGTATAAATCTACTGCAATAAGTTGGTTAGATTTAATGGTAAACGATTTTTCAATAGTGTAAATAGATTGCTTTAATGCTTTTGAACGAAAGGTTACTCTATAATTTCCGGGTTGTAAATTAAAATCTTGTCTAATTTTATTGCTTTGTAAATTGCATACCCAAACCAATTCTCCTTGGGTAGTTTCTTTTAAAATGCAACCGTTTCCGTAATCTGGGGTGGTTATTTTTATCTGTCCCGCATCTTCAATATCTACTGTTTTTGTAAACGTTTGTAAAATAGGCACAGCATATAAATACGTCCTAGGTAAGGTTAAAATTTCAACATCATAATCTCCCACAATAAATTTTTCGTAGCTATTAAAATTCATTACGTGTAGTGTTTGCATTTTTTTTGCTTCACGAATAACGCATTTTACTTTTTCATTATTGTTGTAAATACCAACGCCTCTTTTTATGGTTAATCCTCCTTGCGGTGCGTCGATTGGTATAACATTATGCGTGCCAATAGTTAGTTTAACATGTTCAATTTGCCTTGGTGGAATGGTGTTTGCAATAATGGTATATCGTATTGTTTCATTCATCGGTATCGTATCTGGATTACCTTTTGAGTTTATACTATGTACATAATTATAAACTACATCGCCCATTTTTTCGTTATAGAAAGTCATGTTTACATTTGTTTCTATTGGCTTACCTGATACATCTAACAAATTAACTTGCGCTGTTGTTCTGTTTAATTTTTGCGATGTAACATATTCAATCGTTTTAGAAAATGCTTCGATGTCTTCGTAACTAAAATAATTTCCAACACAATCAAAAGCCTTTGCCTGCTCAATGGTTAAGCCAATTCCAATAATACAAGGTTTTAAAATAATACCTTTTTCTTGCAGGGCTAATTTTGCTTTACAAGGGTCTCCCCCACACTCTTCAATACCATCTGTAATTAAAATAATAGTGTTTATTGCTTTTGTATCTGGAAAATCGTTTGCGGCTTGTGTAAGCGAATGTTCAATAGGAGTAATACCTGTAGGCTGAACAGCCTTTACCATATCTTTTATTTTTTGAATATTATTTTTTGCAAACGGAACCATCAGTTTGCTGTCATTACAATCTCCGGGAGGATATTTTACCATGCTACCATACATCCGCAAAGCAAATTCGTAATTTTTTAAGTGATTTAAACTATCAATAAATTTATAGAATAATGTTTTTGCTTGCTCAATACGTGGCTTGCTATCATACATTGTTTTCATACTGTTTGACGCATCAAAAACAAAAAGCACACGTGTTGTTTGAGCACACAAGATGTGAGAAATGAAACATAAAATAAGAGATAGTATGTAAACTATTTTTTTCATTGATTAATGACTATTAACTATCTGCTCATCAAAGTTAAGTCCTTGTTGTTTTAAAACAGCTTTTACTTTCCAACCAAAATAAGCTAAATAAACAAAGCCCAACAAAGGTACGATATACGAGAAATGAATGCCAATTTTATCAGATAATAATCCTTGTATTGGGGGGAAAATTGCGCCACCTAAAATCATCATTACTAATAATGAAGAGGCCTGATTGGTGTATTTACCTAGTCCGGCAAGCGCTAATGAAAAAATGCAAGGCCACATAACCGAACAAAACAATCCGCCACTAATAAAAAGATAGGTAGCTAAATATCCTTTGGTCATCATGCCTGCCAGCATTAATAAAACACCTATGCCTCCAAATAAAATCATGGTGCGAGCTGGCTTTTCTTGGGCCATATAAAAACCTAAAATAATTAAGATAATACACGGAAAATAAAACAATAAATCATTCATTTTTTCGGGAGTACCCAATGCAGAAAATTTAATATAGTTAACCAATAAAATAAATGCATAAGCCAATAATGGAATAATTGCCGTAAGAATTTTTTTAGTAGATGCTGAAAGATTAAACGCTGATATAGCGCCTGTCCAACGGCCAATCATTAAACTACCCCAATACAAGGATATAAAATGAACGGTTGCACTTGCTGGTAAACCAAGCATATCAGGGGTTTCAAGAAGTGCAGGTAAATTACTTTGTATAGTAACCTCAACACCTACGTAAACAAAAATGGCCAGCATACCCAAACGGACTTGCCTAAAAGAAAATGCACCTAAATTGCTTTCGATTTTTTCTGTATTAGTTACAGGAGGAAGTTTAGATAAACCAACTAACAAGGCTGCTAAAATAAATGCAATGGCTAAAATTATATAAGGCAGTTGCACACTCGATAAATCGCTTAGTGTATTGGTGCCACTAATACCTCCAAAAATAGCGTAGCTAATTAATAACGGACCAATGGTTGTTCCAAATGAATTGATACTTCCGCCTAAAGTTACTCGGTGTGCACCTGTTTCGGGGCTACCCATGACCATTACATAGGGATTAACTAC
>JBDTJJ010000326.1:0-5642 GCA_039935895.1 Bacteroidia bacterium
AAATGTCAGGATTAATTGGTAAAAAAATAGGAATGACCAGCTTTTTCGATGCCTCTGGAAAATATATTCCATGCACAGTTATCGAAGCAGGTCCTTGCGTAGTAACGCAAGTAAAAACCAAAGACCATGACGGCTATGAAGCAGTTCAATTATCTTTCGACGAAAAGAAAGAAAAAAACACTTCATCAGCTATGAAAGGCCACTTTGAAAAAGCAAAAACAACTCCAAAACGCAGAGCGGTAGAGTTTAAACACTTTGAAGAAACAAAAACTTTAGGGGAAGTTTTAACTGTAGAACTTTTTGCAGAAGGAGATTTTGTTGATGTAGCAGGTACATCTAAAGGTAAAGGTTTTCAAGGTGTTGTAAAACGCCACGGTTTTAGCGGTGTTGGTGGTTCAACGCACGGTCAGCATGATCGTTCTAGAGCACCGGGTTCATTAGGAGCATCATCAGATCCATCTCGTGTATTTAAAGGTATGCGTATGGCTGGTAGAACCGGTGGAACTCGTATCAAAATGCAAAACTTAACAGTAGTAAAAGTTATAGCCGATAAAAACTTGTTAATCGTAAAAGGTTCGATTGCTGGTGCTAAAGGTTCTTACGTAACAATAGAGAAGTAATCGTCATGCAAGCAGAAATATTAAATATAAGCGGCAAGAAAACCAGCAAAAAAGCTGAGTTAGCTGAAGCCATTTTTAACGCAGAGCCAAATGATCATTGTATTTACTTAGATGTAAAACAATTTTTGGCAAACCAACGTCAAGGTACTCACAAATCAAAAGAACGTGCAGAAATTCACCGCACAACTAAAAAGCTTAAACGCCAAAAAGGTACTGGTGGAGCTCGTGCAGGTTCAATGAAATCTCCATTGTTTATTGGTGGTGGTCGTGCATTTGGTCCTCGTCCTCGCGATTACTCTTTCAAATTAAATAAAAAAGTAAAACGTTTAGCTCGTATCTCAGCTTTAACTTATAAAGCAAAAGAAAGTGCAATAACTATTGTTGAAGATTTCAGTTTTGAAGCTCCAAAAACAAAAAATTATAACGAATTATTGGTTAATTTGAATTTAACCGGTAAAAAAACACTTTTGGTATTGGCAGAACACAATAAGAATGTATATTTGTCGGCTCGTAATTTACAAGGTACTAAAGTTGTAAATGCATCAGATATTAACACATACGATATATTAAACGCTAATACTGTTATTATTTCAGAAGGCTCTTTAAAAGTAATCGAAAATATTTTAAGCTAAGAACATGGAGATTTTAATAAAACCAATCATTACCGAAAAATATACTGCACAAGCTGATACGTTTAACCGTTACGGATTTGTAGTAGATAAAAGGGCTAACAAGGTTGAAATCAGAGCAGCTGTAGAAAAAATTTATGGCGTAACTGTAACTAACGTAAACACACAACAATACGTAGGTAAAGTTAAAACCCGCAACACTACACAAGGCGTTGCAATTGGTAGAGTTAACCGTAACAAAAAAGCGGTTATTACCCTAAAAGACGGAGATAAAATAGATTTTTACGCAAGTATATAATTTTTAAGTAGAAAGAAAAATGGCACTAAAAAAATTCAGACCACTAACACCCGGACAACGTTTTAAGTTGGTAGGCGATTTCTCTGAAATTACCACTAACAGACCGGAAAAAAGTCTTATCGGCACACAGACTCGTTCTGGCGGTCGTAACGACAGCGGTAAAATGACCATGCGTTATATGGGCGGTGGACACAAAAAACAATACCGTATTATTGATTTTAAAAGAGATAAAGACGGAATTCCGGCTACTGTAAAAACAATTGAGTACGATCCAAACCGTACAGCACGTATTGCTTTATTGCATTATGCTGATGGCGAAAAACGTTATATCATTGCACCTCATGGTTTAAAAGTTGATGCTAAACTTATGTCTGGCAAAACGGCAACACCTGAAGTTGGTAACACTATGCTTTTAAGCGATGTTCCATTAGGTACAATCATTCACAACATTGAGTTACGTCCCGGTCAGGGTGCAGCATTAGCACGCAGCGCAGGTTCTTACGCTCAGCTTTCAGCACGTGAAGGTAAATATGCAGTATTGCGTATGCCATCAGGTGAGGTTCGTATGATTTTAATTACTTGTAAAGCAACCATTGGTTCGGTTTCAAATCCTGATCATAGCTTAGAAGTATCTGGTAAAGCAGGTCGTAATCGTTGGATGGGTCGTCGTCCTCGTACACGTCCGGTAGCGATGAACCCGGTAGATCACCCGATGGGTGGTGGTGAAGGTAGAGCTTCAGGTGGACATCCACGTTCTCGTAAAGGTTTAAAATCTAAAGGTTTGAAAACTCGTTACCCGAAAAAAGCTTCTAACAAACACATCATCGAAAGAAGAAAAAAATAATTAACGGATAGTGAATATATAAAAACCTCCCTGAAGTATTTTAGGGAGGTTTTTTGCTTTTGGAGTGTATGTTATTATTCAATATACTTCATAATTGCGAGCCGTAAACACGCCTACTTCATAATTACGGCAAGCGTTTCTGAGAGATTAAATTGGTGAATGATGAAAGAAGTTTATTAACTAAACGAAGTGTATTTCTTTACGTCTTTATCGGTAATGGTTTTGTCGCAAAGAATAATTAAACGCTCCATAACGTTTCTAAATTCACGAATATTTCCTGTCCAAGGTAATTGTTGTAGGGCTATAATTGCAGCCTCAGATAAGTCTTTTACTGCGTTGCCTTGTTCGGTACAAATCATATTTAAAAAATGTTCGGCCAACAAAGGAATATCTTCTTTTCTTTCGGCAAGCGAAGGAACATGAATGGGGATAACGCTTAAACGATGAAACAAATCTTCTCTAAAATTTCCGTTTTCAATTTCTTTTTGCAAATTTTTATTGGTCGCCGCAATTACGCGCACATTAACTGAAATAGATTTATCGCCGCCAACGCGGGTAATTTTATTTTCTTGCAAGGCACGCAAAACTTTTGCCTGTGCACTCAAGCTCATATCACCAATTTCATCCAGAAATAAAGTGCCACCTTCCGCCAATTCAAACTTACCTTTGCGCGTAGCAACTGCTGATGTAAACGAACCTTTTTCGTGCCCGAATAACTCACTTTCAATTAATTCAGAAGGAATAGCCGCGCAGTTGACTTCAATAAAAGAAAATTTTGCGCGATTGCTTTTATCGTGCAATTGCCTTGCAACAAGCTCCTTGCCGCAACCATTAGGACCGGTAATTAAAACTCGAGCATCGGTTGGAGCAACTTTTTCTATCAATAGTTTTACTTCTTCAATAGCTTTAGATTCTCCAATAATATCAGTGCCTTTTGTTACTTTTTTGCGAAGCGTTTTTGTTTCGCTTACCAAATTTTGTTTATCTAAAGCATTACGTATTGTAACTAACAAACGATTTAAATCAACGGGTTTTGTCAGAAAATCGTAAGCACCTTTTTTAACGGCATCAACGGCAGTTTCAATATTCCCATGTCCGCTCATCATTATTAAAGGGACTTCTACATTTTCGGTAGAAAGTTTTTGTAATAATTCTAAACCATCCAGTTTGGGCATTTTTACATCACACAAAACCACGTCAAATTGCTCAGAAGTTATTTTTGCAAGTCCGATTAAGCCATCTTCAGCTTCTTCCACTTGGTATTTTTCAAATTCTAATATCTCACGCAGCGAGCGGCGGATACTTTTTTCATCGTCGATTAATAATATTTTTGGCATAGAAGGCTATATTACACAAAAATATTGCTTTTAATTAAAAAAGCATTACTTTTGATAGAGGAATGAAAAAACAAAGTAAAAAAATACTTTATTCAACAAGTGTAATAATTGTTGTATTTTTTATTTCGGTTATTATCAAAACCAATTATTCTTCTTCTTTTCAATTCGGTAATTCTTTACCTAGTGTTGGTATTGAAGCAGTTGATAATCAAGATGTATCAAATCATCAAGAAAAAGAGCCTGTTTACATGTCTGTTTTTAAACTAATTGTTAATTGCAATCCGTTCAAACAGAAAAAAGCTGTTCAATAAAATCTCCTTGTCAAATACTCTTCCAAAAAAAATTGCCGTCGCTTCTGTCAAGTTTTATCAGCAAGCTATTTCGCCACATTTAATGCCCGCTTGCAGGTACACACCAACTTGTTCGCAATATACCATAGAAGCCATTACTAAATATGGCGCTTTAAAAGGTAGCTGGATGGGTGCAAAACGCATGGCTCGTTGCGGCCCTTGGGGTGGCAGTGGATATGATCCGGTCAAATAAGTAAAAAGTTATAATTTAAAATTTAAAAGTGTTTCATACTTTTGACTCTTAAATTTTTATTTTTAAATTATGGTAATAGTTACAGGTGCAGCAGGTTTTATAGGAAGTTGTTTGGTGAGCGAGTTAAATCGTGCAGGGATAGAAGACATTATTCTTTCGGATGATTTTACAGACGAAGAAAAAAATAAAAATCTTGTAGGTAAAAAATTCTCACAAAAAATTAATCGTGATGAATTACCAACTTGGATAGAAGCTAACACCAATAAAATTGAATTTATATTTCACATTGGCGCGCGAACCGACACTACGTTGTTTGATGTAGAAACCTTTAACCGACTTAATTTACATTACACACAAACGCTTTGGAATTTATGCGCGAAGCATCATATTCCTTTGGTATATGCGTCTTCTGCGGCTACATACGGCTTGGGCGAATTTGGTTACGATGATGAAGACGAAAGCATTATTGAAAAATTAAAACCATTAAATCCTTATGGCGATAGCAAAAATGATTTTGATAAATGGGCATTAAAACAAAACACAAAACCACCCTATTGGGTTGGCTTAAAGTTTTTTAATGTGTATGGTCCTAATGAATTTCATAAAGGAAGAATGGCTTCGGTTATTTTTCATGCGTTTAATCAAATTAAACAAAATGGAAGTGTAAAGTTATTCCGTTCTCATAATCCAAATTATACAGATGGCGGACAATTACGCGATTTTATTTATGTGAAAGATTTGTGCAGCGTCATTTTATTTCTTTATAAGAATAAAGTCAATAACGGCATTTATAATTTAGGAACCGGCACGGCACGTACGTTTTTAGATTTAGCTAAGAATACATTTAAAGCTATGCGTGTTCCTGAAAGTATTAATTTCATTGATACTCCAGCCGATATAAGAGATAAATACCAATATTTTACGGAAGCAAAAATGAGCAAATTGCAAAAAGCAGGTTATACAAAACCATTTGCAACTTTAGAAGAAGGTGTTGAAGATTACGTGAAAAATTATCTTTCTACAGATACTTATTTATAAATTTATTTGTCTTTAATTAGGGAATATATGCATCCACAAAACACGTGATAACCTAAAATTTCTCATAGAAAGCACAAAAACTACAGCTAAAACTGACAAGACAAGTGCTATGTTTGAAATTCCTTCTATTAAAAAACTTAAAACCAAAAAAGTAAAAATTCCTTCAAGCACTATTAATCCATAACTTACGTACATGGCTCCCATAAAATAACCGGGTTCTCTTTCAAAATGATAATTACATATTTCGCAATTTTCTCTCATTTTAGGAATAAATGAAAAAGCACTTTTTCGTTTATGGTAAATATGCCCTTTACCACAATTAGGACATTTTTC
>JBDTJJ010000327.1:0-5994 GCA_039935895.1 Bacteroidia bacterium
AGTGTTTTAAAATATTATTTTGTCCTTTAATGCCTTCTTTAGCCATTAACGATGGGTTTGTGGTAACACCATCAAGTATGCCCATTTCTTGCGCTTCTTTAATTTGAGCCAAGTTTGCTGTATCAATAAAAAATTTCATAGCTAGTTGTTTTTAATTTTTGTAAAAGTAATTTTTAATTGTTTTTAATTCGAGTTTAAAATTAACAACTTATTAAATCTTATTATATTAATTGTTTGTAAAACAAGCAAGTTTTTCAGATAATGATGTAATTATTGAAAGCTGTTGAGTTTTGCGTTAGGGATTGCAGCAAGAAAGCCTTTTTGTAATCGAAAAGCTTTACTGCGAAAAGCCCGCCGGCGTAAAAGATTTCTCGACTTCGCTCGAACTGACGACGAGCCGGAACGCCCAAATTTTACTTAATTTTTTCGTAATCTATTTCGGTTATTTCATCTGCAAATTCAGCGAAATGCAAAAGCAAATCGTTTATAAAAACTTTTTCAGGATATTGTTTTGCTTCAATTTGATAGGTAAATAGCTTGCTGCCAACCACTTTAATTTCTTCCATCAAAATAGGCGATGATATTTTAAAATAACTCAAGCCGTTTTTATACTTTCTATATTGCGGATATTTTATACTTTCAAGCAGCGAATTCATGTTACAAAAATGCCATATTTTTTAGAATTAGTAGCCCAACATATACATAAAAATTATGCTAACGATTTAGATTCGTTGTGCGTGGTATTGCCAAATAAACGTGGCGGGTTATATTTAAAAAAACATTTAGCGGGCATTTTAAATAAACCGGCGTGGATACCCGAAATTATTTCGGCTGAAGATTTCGTGGCTAAAATATCGCAATTACCAACGGCTTCAGAACTTACGCTGACTTTTGAATTATACGATACCTATTGCAAAGTAGTGGAAGCGGAAGCAGTTTCCTTTGAACAATTTTTACGCTGGGCGCCGCAAGTAATGCAAGATTTTAATGAAATTGATCGTTATTTAATTGAACCCAAAACTATTTTTGAAAATTTACGCGACATAAAAGAAATTGAAAGTTGGAGTTTGGCAGAAGAAAAACTTTCTGCTATGCAAGAAAACTATTTGGCTTTTATGCAAAATTTGGGCAAAATTTATACTTTAATGAAAGATAACGCTTTGCGCAACAAGCAAGCGTGGCAAGGCTTATCGTACCGAGTGGCTTATGAAAGTGTTTTAAATAAAGGCTACACATTGCCGTATAAAAAAATACTTTTTTGTGGCTTTAACGCAGTGAATTTAGCGGAAGAAAAAATAATTTCTTTTTTAGTGGAGAATAACTTAGCTGAAATTTTATGGGATGCCGATACGTATTATGTAAAAGATGAAGCGCAGGAAGCTGGAAGTTTTTTACGAAAACACTTTGCAAATTTCCCGAAGCAGAAAAATTTTATGTCGGATGCATTAACCACAAGCGTCAAACATATTGAAATTACAGGCGTTGCAGGCCGAATGGCGCAAGTTGCTGCAGCAATGCAAGTGCTACATAAAATTTTAGAAAGCGATACGGCTCTGCAAAAAACGGCCATTGTTTTAGCTGATGAAACTTTGTTGTTGCCTGTGCTTAGCGCGCTTCCAGAAAAAATAAACACGGTAAATATTACCTTAGAGTATCCTGCGCATATTACGCCACTGTATGGCTTGTACGAAGAAATTATACAAGCACATCTCAATAAAAAACCTGATGATGCTTTTTATTTTAAAGATGTATTATCTATTTTATATAATCCAATTGTAGCCACGTTTGTAAGTGATAATGTGGCCTTGCACAAAGCCATAAAAAAAATAAATCAAAGTAATATTATTTATTTGCGTACAGATTTGCTGAAAACCTGGCTGGGCAGCACTTTTGACGATATTGCATTTTTAATTTTACCTTTTACATCGGTAGAAGATTTTGTTTTACGCTTGTGCAACTTCAACGAAAAATTAATTGAAAAAACATACGAGACAAAAAATCGTTCGTTAGAATTAGAAACTGCTTTAATATTTCAGCAGCAATTAAATACACTGCAACAAGCTCTTTTAAACTATCCACAAACAAGTTTAAAGGCATTAAAAATTTTAGTGCGACAAACACTTGCGCCCAATGGAATTCCGTTTTATGGCGAGCCTTTAAGTGGCTTACAAATTATGGGTGTGCTTGAAACACGTACACTCGATTTTGATAATATTATTATGCTTTCGGTAAACGAAAATGTATTGCCTGCCGGAAAATCGGGTGCATCTTTTATCCCCGATGATTTAAAACGTTACTTGCAAATGCCTTTGTATGCTGAGAAAGATGCTATTTATGCGTATCACTTTTACAGATTATTACAACGTGCCAACAACGTTACACTCATTTATAATACCGAAACAGATACGTTTGGTAAAGGAGAAAAAAGTCGTTTTATCACGCAACTTTTATCAGAATTAAAAGAGAAAAATAAGCAAGCAAGTATTGAAGAGAAAATTTTATCACTGCCTGTAAGCGACGGACAGCAAGCCTTTGAGGTACACATACAAAAAACGGAATCTGTTTTAAATAGATTGTTGGAAAAAGTACAAGTCATAGATAGAGGACTATCACCAACATCATTAAATACGTATAAAGAATGCGAGCTTAAATTTTATTATCGTTTTATTGCTAATATCAAAGAGCCGGATGAAGTGGATGAAAACATGGAAGCATCTGCTATTGGAAATATTATACACGAAACGCTGGAGAAATTATATACTCAGCTTATAGACAAAGTGCTGACCAAAGAAAATATTTCGGCACTCGAAAAGATATATCCACAGGTAGCAGAGGCAGCTTTTATAGATCATTATAAAGAACCTGTAAACGAAAATGGAAAAAAGACAATCGCATTACACGTTATAAAAAAGTATATCGCCAATTTATTAACGCACGAAAAAGAAACGATTGGCGAGCTTGAAAAGAAAAAAGAAAGTATAACTATTAAGCATCTCGAAAAATCGTTATCAGCTGAAATAACTGTAAATACAGGAACTTCCATCGTTAAGATAAATTTAAGCGGCACCGTCGACAGAATAGATTTTACACCAAGTGCGTTTAGAATTATAGATTATAAATCGTCTGTAAAAAAAGAATACGACAAATTTGATATACAAGATTTAAGCGAAGTTTTTATTGATACAAAATACAGTAAAGTGCTACAGCTTTTAGTTTATGCTTGGCTTGCTTGGAAAAACAACATTGCTGCTGCCAATAAAATAAATGCTTGCATCATTCCATTTAGAGCGCAAGAGCGAGTTTATACTATAACGATGAATAAACAGCCGTTAATTTTAAGTGATGATTTTTTATTAGAATTTGAAGAAAAACTTTCAACATTTATTGCCGGAATGTTTAATGCGGCTACAAATTTTAATCCGACAGAAGAATTAGAAACTTGTGAAATGTGTGCTTACCAAAGTATTTGCAGTAGAAATTAAGAACCAATGTTTCGACAAGCTCAACATGACGGCACACATTTATTCTTAGCATAGTGCGCAGAGTCACACTGAACCTGTCGAAGTGTCGAAGTGAATTTTAAAATAGAGTAATGAAATCAGTTAGTTTAAGCGAATTAAAAAAAGAGTTACAAGAAATTCCGCAAAAGGAATTGATTGAATTGTGCGTTGCCGTTGCTAAATATAAAAAAGACAATAAAGAATTTTTAAGTTATTTATTGTTTGATGCTCATGATAAAAATGCTTTTGTAACCGAAGTAAAATCAGAAATTGACGAACAAATAAATGCCTTGAAATCTCAGCCAAATTTATATTTTGTAAAGAAAGGCTTGCGTAAAACCCTTCGTATCATTACCAAATACGATAAATACATCAGCGATAAAGCCTTGAGTGCCGATTTGCATATTTACTTTTGCAGCAAGTTAAAACATTCGGGCATTCCTTATCATAGAAGTCAGTTGATTGTAAATATGTACGAGCAACAACTCAAAAAAATAAACGTATTAATAAATTCTTTGCACGAAGATTTACAGCAAGATTATTTATACGATTTAGAGAAACTTGTTTAGTACCCTTACATTTTTTCCTTGGGATGTTTCATAATTTCAATTTGAGTACGAATAGATTCTTCGTGTATCAGCTGAAATAATTTTTCAATAAAATCTTTTGTCAGGTTTTGCTCGGTTGCCCATTCAGTACGACTTTTAAGTATTTCCATCCAGCGTTCTAACTGAAAAGTCGTAACATGATTTTTTTGTTTTTCGTCGGCAATTTTCTCTACCAAATGCAATCTTTCTTTTACCAAATTGATTATCTGAGCATCAATTTTATCAATGTTGTTTCGTACAGAATTTAGTTGTTCGTTAAAGACAGGATTAGCCGTAGATTTTTCTTTTATCTGCAAGCTGTTCAATAATTCGTTCAACTCAAACGGAGTAATTTGTTGCGCTTTATCGCTTAAAGCCTCGTTGGGGTTGATATGTGTTTCAATCATCAAACCATTCATACCTAAATCTAATGCGTTTTGTGCGATGTCAAAAACCAAATCTCTACGTCCGCTTATGTGGCTAGGGTCGCAAATAATAGGCATATCAGGAAAGTTTACTTTTAGCTCAATAGGTATTTGCCAAAGAGGCGTATTTCTAAACGTATTTTTTACCGATGTGTGGAAACCCCTGTGTATAGCGGCAACTTGGGTAACGCCGCTGTTTAAAACACGTTCAATAGCACCAATCCATAATTGCAAATCTGGGTGAATTGGATTTTTTATCATCACCCTGCAATCTACACCCTGCAAGGCTTCTGCCAATTCTTGTACCGAAAATGGATTAGCAGTTGTGCGTGCGCCGATCCAAAAAAAGTTGATGTTGTGTTTAAGCGCTGCTTCAATATGTTCGGGTTGCGCTACTTCTATTGCAACAGGTAATTTGTAGGTTGATTGTACTTCTTCTAACCACGGCAATGCTTTTACGCCCATGCCTTCAAAGCCTCCGGGGCGTGTGCGTGGTTTCCAAACACCAGCTCTGTATGCGTGTACTTTTCCGCTGGCTGCAATTTGTTCGGCAGTTTGTAAAACTTGCTCGCGACTTTCGGCACTACATGGCCCTGCAATTACGCAGCAAGATTTATCTAAAAAATTAATGGATGAATTCATTTCTAATACAAAGGTATTAAGTTTACTTTTGCAAAAAATAATATTGTGAAGATTTACAAAAACCTGACAGATTCAATCGTTAAAACATTGGAAAGTATTTTTAACGAAAACCGATACGCTACCAAAGCCATTGAGTTTTTATTTAAAGACCAACCCAAGTGGGGTGCACGCGACAGGCGTTTTGTGGCCGAAACCATTTATGATGTGGTTCGTCAATATCGTTTGCTAAATGCTTTAGCATTCTGCGAAACCAAAAAAAATAAAAACGATGAGCTAAATGAGTTAAGTGGCAACAAAAATAACTGGCACCATATTGTGGGCGTTTATCTTTTATTGCGCGGTCATCATTTGCCTGCCTGGGAAGAATTTGCCGGAATTGACCAAAAACACCTTCAACAAAAAATTAGTGAGATACAAAGTAACCGTGCTATTTTCCAGTCGATACCCGATTGGATGGATGAACTTGGTTTTGGAGAACTTTCTTATAAATGGAATAAAGAAATTGAAGCCCTTAACAACCAGGCTGCGGTGGTGTTAAGAACTAACACGTTAAAAACTACCACACGAAATTTACAAACCCAATTAAGCAAAGAAGGTGTTGAAACCGAAAACATTATTGGCAGTGATGCGCTAATTTTAAAAGAACGAAAAAATATTTTTACATCGCCTTTGTTTAAGCAAGGTATGTTCGAAATTCAGGATGCATCATCTCAATTAGTGGCAACATTTTTACGAGTGGAACCAGGCATGACCATCATAGATGCCTGTGCTGGAGCGGGCGGTAAGACTTTACATATTTCGGCACTTACTTTAAACAAAAGCAAAGTTATTGCTATGGAT
>JBDTJJ010000328.1:0-5935 GCA_039935895.1 Bacteroidia bacterium
AGCACCTAAATTTAACGGGTTTTGCAAATAAGGAGATGCAAACGTATTATCTACCGCCAATAAAATATGGTGCTTTTTAGCAATGGCAGCGCAGGCAACAATATCTACAATTTTCATGGTAGGATTGGTGGGCGTTTCTGTCCAGATTAATTTTGTGTTTTTATTAACGTATTTTTCGATGTTTTTGGCATCGGTTAAATCTATAAAATGGAATTTAATGCCATAAGGTTCAAAAATTTTGGTAAACATGCGGTAGCTTCCGCCATACAAATCATCGCCGGTAATAACTTCATCGCCCGGACGAAGCAATTTCATAACTGCATCGGTGGCACCCATACCGCTGCTAAAACAAATGGCATGTTTACCGTTTTCTAAAGCGGCAATATTTTTTTGAAGCGCATCGCGTGTTGGGTTTTTGCCTCGGGCGTAGCCGTAGCCTTTGTTTTTACCCGGACTTTCTTGCACATACGTTGAGGTTTGGTAAATGGGCGTCATTATGGCGCCTGTGGTTGGATCTGGCTCTGCGCCTGCGTGTATGGCTTTTGTGCCAAATTTATAGTTAGGGTTATTCATGCTGAAATTGTTTTTTGCAAGTTTAAGTAATAAAGCGTTTGTTTTGCTGAGTTTTTCTTAAAAAGCGGATTAAAATTTAAAAAAATAAAATAATTTGGTAATATTCGTTAAAATAATTTTATATTAGCCAGCGAAAATTAAAACTCATGAAAAAAAACTTACTTTTAATTGCTTTTGCCTTTATTATTTTTGGCTTAAAAGCTCAAAACAACGAAATCCTAACTGAATCTTCTATTTCAACTGCTCTTGAAAATGCAAGAAAAAATGGAACCCAAGAGTGGGAAATTAATCGTTTAAATAAAGGATTGCATAAGCGTATGCAACAACAAAAAGCACATTTAACGATGGGCGCTAGCTATAGAACTATCGTAACACCTCCACAAATAAATTCTAACGGTTGTGTTAATCCGGGTTTTGAAGACGGAACTATAAATGGTTGGACTTTAAAAAGCGGTGATATTAACCTTGTTAATCTTCCCTGTAATACTTGTGCAACAACTCCAGGTGGCATAAGTAATGTTGTTAATTCAACATCAAGTGTAACCGGACAATGCACATCGGGTACTGATAAATATGGTGGGTTTCCAGTAGTAGCGCCATCATTAGGGTCGTATTCTTTATTACTAAATGATGCAAGCGCCGGTGGTAAAATAATGAAAGCACAATATACTTTTGTGGTAACGCCAAGCACCACCTTATTTTCATTAAAATATGCCGCAGTTTTACAAAGTGGGGGTAGTAGCCATTCTCCATCTCAACAACCCTATTTTCACGTAGATGCAACAGATGTTACTTTAAATAGTATTGTACCTTGTACGCAAGTAGATGTAACAGCTCCTTCGTCGGGCGCAGTGCCAGGTTGGTTTGTTTCTACTTCAGATCCCTCTGTAAGTTACAGGCCTTGGACTCCTATTACCTTAAATCTATCAACTGCTATTGGCCATACGGTTACCATTAATTTTACGGTTAGTGATTGTAATCAAGGTGGGCATTTTGGATATTGTTATATTGATGGAGATTGTAGTAATCCTAATAATGCTACTAGCGTTAGCGGTTTTTGTGGTACAACAACGGGTACTGTTACAATGGTGGCTCCTCCAGGATATAGCACCTACCAATGGTATGGCCCTAACCCTCCATACAGTACTGCTATTAGTGGCGGTGGTGGTAATACAGCAACACTAACCACCCTTGCTGCAATAGGAGATACTTTTTTGGTAAACACTACTTCTGCAAACGGATGTAATGTGCCTTATAAAGTTGTTGTTAAGCCATCTGGTATTGCAGTAAATACAGGTTCAAGTTCAAGTTGCAAAGGAGGCTCTAATGGCTCTGTAACAACTACAGTATTGGGTACTGGCGGTAATTTTAATTACGCATGGACAAACTCTTCTGGTACCGCAATTGGCACAACTACAACAGTAGCTAACTTACCACCGGGTACATATTCTGTACACGTAACAGATGCCTCAAATAGTTGCGCACCTAGAGATACTACGGTAACTATAGCGTCTATTAGGCCTGTATTACAGCCAACAGTAGCTATTTTATGCGGAACACAAGTTATATTAAGCGCAGGTGCTGGTACAAACTACACATGGTATGATGCAACAAATGCACAAACAAGTGTAACCACCCAAACTTATAACGTTGTAAATGGTACTAATGGTCAAAACTATACAGCTACTTATATAGATGCTTCAACCAGTTGTTTAGATTCAGTAAAAATTTCTTTAAATCAGGTAAATATTAATTTTACACCTTTAGTTTCTCCTCCTTGTAATGGAGGAAATAATGGTAGTTTAACTTTTAATGCATCACCTAATAATAGTTTTTCAAGCTATGATTGGGCTGTAACAGGTGGTACTACAGGCGGTGCAACGGGTGTAGCTGCACCAATAAGTATCCCTTCATTATCTCAGGGCACTTATACGGTTGTAATAACCGCACCAAGTAACACTACTTGTGCCTATGTATATACAGGCTCTTTAGTAAATAATGCATTACCTGCACCAAAACAAGATACTGTAAAAATTTGTAATCAAGATATTTTAACGTTAAACCCCGGAGTGGCAAATTCATCTCACAATTGGTCTGGTACAAATTTACCGGTTTCTGGCGGTCCGTATTCAACTTCTCCGTTTGTTATTCAACCACCTTTTAACACCACAACTGCCGGTTATTATAATTATACAGATAGCATTCATACCAATAACGGAAATTGTTTAAGTATTTACAAAGTTCTTGTTATTTTAAAATCATTTAAAACTAGTATAGCTACATTAGAGAAAATTAAATGTTATAATGGTTCTAACGGAAAAATAAAAATAAGCGTATCTGAGCCAACCGGCCCGGTTAATAGCCCAGATACTTATGTATTTACATGGTCTCCTGGCACTTATACATCAACTGCGACTAATTTACCTGCAACCAGTACAGAATCAAACTTACATTCAGGTTTATATACTTGTGTTGTTACTAATGGAAATTGTGTAAATACAAGTACCGTAAATTTAGTAAATGTAGCGCCTTTACGTCCTGATAGTTTCTATGGATACTATTGCCCTAAAGATTCTTTGGCTCTTTTGGTAGCTGATACTGGCAACACAAATTACCAATGGCACAATACTAATGGAACTTTAGTTGTTAACGGAGCTAACGATAGTTTGAAGGTACCTACACAAAATTTAAATAATTACTATGTAACATACAAGCATGCAGGCTGTGCAGATAGCGCTGTAACTATGGTGGCTGTTACAACCTATAATGCTTTCAGACCAAATGAATTGGTTAATATTTTCTCTCCAAATGGTGATAATAGAAATGACTTCTTCTATCCTTTCTATCAGACAAATATGAATCAATACCAAATATTTAAGCAAGAACAAAGCTACGAGCTTAAAGTGTATAACCGTTGGGGTACATTAGTGTACGAAGCAACAGATTATAACAAGCCTTGGGATGGTAAAGCAAAAAGTGGCAGCGATGCAGATGATGGAACTTACTTTTTTGTAGTAAAATACCAATCTAATTGCGGTTCTAAAGCTGATTTAATTGAGAAAAAAGGATTTGTACAATTAGTAAGATAAGTATAAAAGTTTAGTAATAAAAAAACCTCGCAGAAATGTGAGGTTTTTTTGTTTTATGAAATGAATAAATTTATTTCCTCTCTTTAATTTTTTGACGATGTTTTAAACCCCAATCTCTCAAAGCCATAATAACATCGTTTAAAGTGGTGCCATAAGTTGTAAGTTCATATTCTACACTAACAGGTATGGTATCATAAACGGTACGTGTAACCAAGCTGTTTATTTCAAGCTCTTTTAATTCTTTCGAAAGCATTTTAGCTGTAATTCCCGTTATCTCTCTATGTAATTCTTTAAAGCGTTTATTGCCGTGTATTAATGCAATGATGATAGGCAGTTTCCACTTTCCGCTTAAAACATATAAAGCATCTTGCACGGGCATTAAGCTTTTAGAACACTCTGTTGTGCTTAACTTACTTGGATCTTGTAAAAAGTTTTTAGCCATTTTATGATTATTTAAGGATAAATAATAGGCAAATATACGTTCTTTACCTTAATTCCATTGATGGTTTACAAAAGTATATCGGTATACTTTGGTATATCGGTAACAAAAGTATAGTTAATGTCCATACATTTGTATCATAAAAAACAAACTAATATGTCAAACACAAAATGGTCGTTAGACCCAACCCACTCAGAAGTGCAATTTAAAGTAAAGCACTTAATGATAGCAAATGTAAGCGGAGATTTCAAAAAATTTGATGCTTCAGTAGAAACAACCGACGAAGATTTTTCGACCGCAAAAATTAATTTTTCTGCCGATATAAACTCTATTAACACAAACAACGAACAGCGCGATGGGCATTTAAAAACCGGCGATTTTTTTGAAGCAGAAAAATTTCCTCAAATTAAATTTGAAAGCACTAAACTTGAAAAAGTAGATGCAGAAAACTTCAAATTACATGGCAACTTTACCATGAAAGGGGTAACTAAAGCCGAAGTTTTAGATGTAGAATTTGGAGGTATTGTTCCAAAAGATCCTTGGGGGCACACACGTGCGGGCTTTACTATAAGCGGTAAAGTTAACCGTCAAGATTACGGAGTTGGTAGCGTTGGCGTTAGCGACGAAGTAAAACTTTACAGCAACATGCAATTTGTAAAACAAGCATAAAAAATAAAATTTAAAAACTATCATAAAAAACAATCATGAAAAAAATCACCATCCTTGCATCAGTAGCTGCGGCGCTTATGTTTTCGTTTACCGTAATAGACCCTTCGGTTTACAATATAGATAAAGCTCACTCATCGGTAGGCTTTACCATCACTCACTTATCAATTTCTGATATTGATGGGTCTTTCAAAACATTTGATGCAAAATTCACCTCATCTAAAGCCGATTTTTCTGACGCTATTTTTGATTTTTCTGCCGATGTAAATAGCATTAACACAGATAATGATAAACGCGACGGACACTTAAAATCTCCCGACTTTTTTGATGTTGCAAAATTTTCAACGCTTACTTTTAAAAGTAAATCGGTAAAATTAGTATCGGGTAACAAATACACCATCCTTGGCGATTTAACCATGCACGGTGTAACTAAAATGGTTAGTCTTGATGCCGTTATTAGAACCGGTGTTAACCCAATGAGCAAAAAAAACGTAGTTGGTGTTAAGATAAACGGCACTGTAAACCGCAGCACATTTGGTATTGGCGCAAGTATGCCTGGCACTATATTAAGCGAAGATGTTATTATAAGAGGAAGCGCAGAATTTTCTAAAGATTAATAAAGCTCACAACTCATAATTAAAAGCCACTCTATAAACGAGTGGTTTTTTTATTTGGGCGTTACGGCTCTTCGTCATTACGAACAAAGTGAAGCAATCTCATGCGCCGTCGGGCTTTTCGGCGCAATCTTTTGTCGATTACAACAAAAGGATTTTCCCTGCAATCCCTAACGCAAATACAAGCAACAAGTTTAGTTAATAAAGTTGTCAGGCAAAGCATCAGAAAGTCCATGTCATTCCGAACTTGTTTCGGAATCTAATGAGATGCTGAAACAAGTTCAGCATGACGACAAAGTATTGTCATTTCGGGCGATTCGAGAAATCTATTCGTATTATTCGTGGCAAAAAAATCCACATCATCTGTGGCAACATTAAATCATTAATTTTGAACCCTCATGATTAGTCAAAAACTGATAAGCTGGTACAAACAAAACAAACGAGATTTGCCTTGGCGCAACACCATCGATCCGTATAAAGTTTGGCTATCCGAAATTATTTTGCAGCAAACCCGCGTAGCACAAGGCATGCCGTATTATATAAGTTTTGTCAAC
>JBDTJJ010000329.1:0-3468 GCA_039935895.1 Bacteroidia bacterium
AATGCTTTTAATTCTTAATTTTCTCTTGCTTACTTATTTGCTTCATCAAATTATCATCCCATTTACCTTCAACTTTTACTTGAGCTACTGCACCAAAAGCAAATGCTTCAATTAAATTATGATTAAGGTAGGCGTATGTTCCGGGTTGTCTGAATTGATACAGTGCAGCAACTGCTGAACCTCCAACAACAGACCATGATTCGTAATTTGTTGCAGGTTTATCATTAAATGAACCTCCTAACCAAACAAGGTCTGCATGGCCGCCAATTAAATGTATTCGCGTATCTCTATTTGCCTGCGAGGTGATGAATAATACTTTATCGCCCACATTTGCTTTAAGTGCATTTTTTCCTAAAAGCGAACCTTTAACACCATTAAATATAATATGAGTTGGAATTAATGTTTGAAGCGATTTTATAATGTCACCAAAACCATCTCCAGGTGTAGCATACTCTTTAAAGTTTCCTTTCTCGTCTTTTGGAACATAATAATCCTGCTCGGCTACATAATATGCTTTATCGTACTGTACCGGACTTCCATTCTCATCTTTCAATCCTTCACGCGGCAATACCATTATAGCACCGTTCATACCAGATGTTACGTGTATTGGAACCATCATGCCTCCCGGAGCGCAGTGATATACAAACACCCCTGATTTAATAGCCTTAAACATAAAAGTAACTTGTTGCCCCGGATTAACTAACGTTAAATCTCCCGCGCCCAGTGCACCTGTGGCAGCATGAAGATCAATATTATGCATTTGCGTATTTGTTGCTGGGTTAACAAGCGTAATTTGAACATAATCATTTTGATGAACAACAATCATAGGCCCTGGTACAGAACCATTAAATGTTAATGCCCATATTTTAACTCCTGGAGCAATTTCTAATTTCTTCTCTTCAACAGTTAATTTAACTTCAACCACAACCGGTTCTCCCGTTGCTGTTTGTTCGTATTTTGGTAAAAAAGGTGGGGCAACTAACTCCTCTGTTATATGTTTTAATTTTTCAGGATTAAAACTTTCAGAGGGATCAAATACAGAAGTTGTTTTTATATTTTCTTCTGTACTTTGTTTTTTATTTGATGATGAAGGCTGATTACATGCACCCAACACGCAAGTCAAACCAAGAATAATTAGTTTTTTCATGATATTAATTTATTTTATTAGTAATTAGATTATCAATATTGTTGCTAACTAATTTATAGTAAGTCCAAGCTAGCAACTAAATTTCTTTCGTCTATACCTCAAAAATTATTAAAAGATACAAATGTCTGTTGGCAAAGCTAAACAAATTATATTTCTTCGATGCTAGTAAAATGGTTTGTTTTCTCTAACCTATCGTTTGAATTTCAAAAGGAGCTAATAAACAACAACTCTTAGAAGATTATCGTATTTCAATTAGATACTTTATATAAATTTAATAACTGAGTTTTGGTAAAAAACCTTACTTTGTCATACAATTTTAACACCACAAATATGAAAATAATTTGCATAGGCCGTAACTACGCCGAACACGCTAAAGAAATGAAATCTGAAGTGCCAACCGAGCCCGTTTTCTTTATGAAACCCGAAACTTCACTCATAAAAGATAAAGACTTTTATTATCCCGAATTTACCAAAGACCTTCACCACGAAGTAGAACTAGTTTTAAAAATTTCTAAAAACGGAAAACACATTGCCGAAGAATTTGCTTCTCAATATTATAACGAAATTGGCATCGGTATTGATTTTACAGCCAGAGATATTCAAATGAAATGCAAAGAAAAAGGACTGCCTTGGGAGAAAGCCAAAGCATTTGATAATGCAGCACCCATTGGCGATTTCGTTCCTAAAGAAAACTTTACCAATTTAAAAAATATTTCATTCGATTTAAAGATTAACGGCAAGCAACGTCAATTAGGAAATACATCTGATTTAATTTTCTCTTTTGAGAAAATAATTGCCTACGTATCACAGTTTGTTACGCTAAAAACCGGCGATTTAATTTTTACCGGAACTCCAGAAGGTGTTTCTGCGGTTAATATTGGTGATGTATTAGAAGCATCTATCGAGGGTAAAAAAATGTTTCACTTAAATATTAAGTAAATATGAAGAAGAAAATTCTCCTTTCATTGTACATCATACATTGTACATGGTACGTGAGCTATGCGCAAACTCAACCCAAGCTCGTAGTCGGTATTGTGGTAGATCAAATGCGTTACGATTACCTTTATCGTTTTTCAGAGAAGTATAGTAATGGCGGCTTTAAACGTTTAATGAAAGACGGTTTTCTTTGCAAAAATGCGCAATATAATTATGTGCCAACTTTTACAGGACCCGGGCACGCATCTGTTTACACAGGCACAACACCTGCTATACACGGTATTGCCGGCAACGAGTGGTTTGATAAAAAAACCAAGAAAGAAATTTATTGTACCGAAGATAAAAACGTAACACCTGTTGGAAGTACAAGCGATGCAGGTTTAATGTCGCCAAGAAATTTAGACGCTACAACTATTGGCGATGAAATTAAAATAGCATCCAACAACAAAGCAAAAGTGGTGGGCGTTTCTTTAAAAGATAGAAGCTCTATACTTCCTGCTGGTCATGCAGCTGATGCCGCTTATTGGTTTGATGGTAGCACGGGGAGTTTCATTACGTCTTCTTTTTACAGAAACGATTTACCGCAATGGCTGCAAGATTTTAATGCTAAAGGTTTTCCAAAACAATATTTACAACAAGGTTGGAATACCTTGCTGCCTTTAGATAAATACACCGAAAGTTTAGCTGATGATAATGCCTTTGAAAAATCTCCCAACAAAAAAGATAAACCAATTTTTCCTTATGAGTATTCAAAACAATTAGAAAAGAATAATTATGATATTCTTCGTAGTACACCTTTTGGCAATACGCTTACCAAACAATTAGCCATTGCCACTATAGAAGGAGAAAATTTAGGTGCCGATAATATCTGCGATATGCTTTGCATAAGTTTTTCTTCAACCGATTATGTAGGGCATTCATTTGGGCCAAAATCTATTGAGTTAGAAGATACCTACATTCGTTTAGATTTAGATTTGGAGGTATTCTTTACCTATCTCGATACAAAAATTGGTAAAGGAAATTACACCATCTTTTTAACTGCCGATCACGGTGCATCAGAGAACCCAGCCTACCTGCAATCAGAAAAAATAAACGCAGGTTACGTTAGCGGAAAAGAAATTCAAAAAAAACTTAAGCAAGAATTATTTAAACGTTATTCAGATTCTTTAGTAATGAAGTATGTTAACCAGCAAGTCTATTTAAACGATTCTATTCTTGTTGCAAAAAGACTTGATAAGTTTGCGGTAGAAAAATTTTGCGCGCGTATCCTTATTTCAATGAACGAAGTAAGTGATGCCCAGTGTGGAGAACAGCTTATGTTGCAAACGCAAAACGATATACTCTTTAAATCTTTAGTACAACATGGCTTTAACAACAAGCGCAGC
>JBDTJJ010000330.1:0-6763 GCA_039935895.1 Bacteroidia bacterium
TCAAGGCTCTGTTTCTAAAATGCGTTGCATTGTTTATAAAGGAAACGATTATAGAATTAGTGTTTGTTGTGAAACAATTTTAGGCGATAAAGTAAATTTTAAAATTTATGATGGTCGTACGAACGAACAACTTTTTGATAACACAAAAAACGATAACACGCAGCAATTTGAATTTCAAGCGGCAACAACTCGTCAGTTAATTATTGAGGCAACTGTGCCTGCCGGCGAAGTAAAAGAAGAAAAAGGTAAAGCTGAAAATGCAGCTTGCGTTGGTCTTTTAATAGAAAATAAACTTTCTGACAGGGTTGGTTTCTCTCAATATTAAACTTTAATAAAAATTTATAATTTAAAGGCTTGCTAAATCTAGTAAGCCTTTTTTATTTGTCTTAATAGTTCCCACATAAGGAAAACACCTGTTTAATTCAACACATCTAAACTACCCAAACCCTCTCGTATAACAATGGTTTCATCTTCTGTACAATCAAGTATGGTTGTAACATAAATATTACCGTAACCGCCATCAATTACAGCATCTGCAATTTTTTCATACTGACTATAAATCATTTCAGGATCGGTAAAATAATCAGTTATCTCATCATCTTCATTGTGCAAAGAGGTTGATACCAATGGAAAGCCAAGTTGTGTAATAATTTCGCTGCAAATATTATTTTCGGGTACACGTATGCCAATTGTTTTTTTATTTTGCCTTAAAAACATTTTCGGAATATTGTTTGCCGCCTGCAAAATAAAGGTGTATGGCCCAGGCAATGCTTTTTTCATTAAACGAAATGTATTGTTGGGTAAGGGCTTTGCGTATTGACTAAGCTGACTTAAATCTGCACACACCAGCGATAAATTAATTTTTTCGGGTGTAGTTTTTTTAATGCGACAAATTTTTTCAATTGCTTTAGGGCTATTGCTGCTGCATCCCATAGCATAAACCGAATCGGTTGGATAAATAATTACCCCATCGTTTTTTAAAATTTCAACGGCTTTTAAAACATCTTCAATAACTATTTTATCTGGGTTTATTCTTAGCAACATATATTGTTATTTTAGTTTTTATAAAGTATAATTTAAAGTAATTCTTGAGTAATTATTTTCAGCTTTTCACTTCAAAGGTAGGTACAAAAAACAATATCTTTTGTTTGAAGATAATACCAAAACATTTAATCTCAAAAAAATGCATAAAAAGAAATTAAAGTTATATTTTCTTAAAATTAATATTTAACACAATATTGAATTATGATATGCGTTTTATTAAGTATATTAGATAAAGGAAATTTTAATCTTAAACTGTTTTGTCATGTTTGAATTAAGCAAAAAAATTTTAGAAAAAGTGAGTTTTGATAAAATGCTTTTTAAAAAAGAAATGATAAAGGCTATTAAATGGATTAAGCCTAACGAAAAAATAGTATTAAAAATGTGGTGCTTAGCCACGTTTGGCAATCAGTATAAAGAAGAGATAACAGAAGTATTTAAAAACATAACGTAATACTATATTGTTTATAATGTTTTAACTGCGTTTCTTTTTTTAATAAGTTCACTTACGCGATACACCATAAAAACAGACACTACACTTATTCCAATCATTACATAACCTAAAATATTGTAATGTTGTATCGGACTATAATTATCTTTTTGAACCACAATTAACCCGCCAACTAATGCGGCTAAACCGCCAGATAGTTGTTGCAACGATGAACTGACACTCATAAACGCGCCTCTATCCAACATGTGAGGAAGAGCCGAATTTAAAGCCATCGACGGAACCATTCTACTCATAATACCCATCATCATGGTTATATTAACCACTAATACAACCCAAAACGGCACCGGTGTAAGGTTTGTATATACAATAACTACGGCCATCATCCACACAGAAGCCATAGCAAACAATTTAAATTTATCTATCTTATCACTAAGCTTACCAATTAGTGGCATAATAATAAGCGAGCTTATACCCGATACCATAAACAACATAGGTAGCTGTTGTTGTGTAACATTTAAATTATTAATACAAAACTTACTTCCCCAAGGCATCATCATAAAGCCACCTAAAGAAAGTAAGGCTGTAGATAGAAACCCTATACGATAATCGCGTTTTTTTATAGTATGCCACAAATGTTTAAAGGCATTTTTTTCATTTTTAACTTCCAAATGCTTTGTAATTGGTTGAAGTTTAGCCACAATAACCAACCATATAATAGTAGCCAAACCTACTATCATTAAAAAAGGCGATTGCCAGCCAAAAGAATTTGCCAAATATAAACTAATAGGTATGCCTAATACCTGACTTGCACCAAAGCCCATTTGCATAAAACCCATTACGCGTCCACGTTGTTCAATAGGGAATAAATCGGCTACAATAGCCATTGATATAGAACCTATAACACCTCCAAATAAGCCTGTAACAACGCGAGCTGCAACTAGCATAGTATAAGTTTCGGCTAAACCGCAAAATAAAGTACCAACAATAAAACCTACATAAAAAAATAGTAAAAGTTTTTTTCTATCAAATTTATCAGCAAAGCCTGCCGTTAAAAATCCGGAAATGCCTGCGCTTAACGCATAACTAAATACTACAAACCCAAACTGACTAGGCAGTAAATCCATAGATTTCATAAGGATATCGCTTAATGGAGAGAGTACCATAAAATCTAACACAACGGTAAATTGAGTTAGTGCTAGTATAACAATTACAAATTTTTGTGCCGAAGTAAATTTATTTTTGATCGGTTTAATTTCAGGGTTCATTTTTTTTGATTTATTTAATCAGGAATTTCTCAACAAATATATTCAGCATATTTTATATTGTTTATCAATCTTAAAATCTGAATAAAGTTTAAAGAATAGTGCCTCTTTTTATAAGGTAAGCATGTAGCACTTTATCAAAACCTTCGGAAATATCGGCATCAATAAAATCTACTTTGTATTGACCGCATTTAGTTTTTAAATTACTGATGTAACTCGTCATGCGGGCTAAATAATTTTCTTTGGCTTGCGCAGGATTTAATTTTATTTCTTCGCCTGTTTCCATATCTATAAAATGGTGTGGGCGGTTTTCAAAATCAAAATTCAATTCACTTTTTTTATCGTGTACATGAAACAATAGCACTTCGTGTTTACGATGTTTTAAATGTTGAAGCGCAGAAAATAAAGCTTCTTCGTTATCAGAGCCTTCAAACATATCGCTAAAAATAATGATGAGCGAACGCTTGTGTACAATTTCGGCAATTTGATCTAAGAGGCTTCCGGCAAGGGTTTCCGACTTACCTTCAGGTTTATAATGTTGTTGCAGATTTTCCAATTCGGTAAACAACATTTTTTTTTGCGTATTGCTGGCGCGTGCATTAGAATGAAACCTTATTTTATCGGAAAAGATACTTAAACCAACCGCATCTCTTTGTCGCAATAATAATTCGGAAAGAACAGCGGCGCATTGTATGGCGAAGTTTATTTTGTTGTTTTGTTTTTGCGCATCTAATTTTGCATCAACAGGATAGTACATAGATGAAGACGCATCAATAACTAACTGACAACGCAAATTGGTTTCTTCTTCGTAACGCTTGATAAAAAGTTTATCGCTTCGTCCGTAAAGTTTCCAATCTATATGTTTGGTGCTTTCGCCTGGATTGTAAATTCTATGTTCGGCAAATTCTACCGAAAAACCATGAAACGGACTTTTGTGCAAGCCTGTTATAAAACCCTCAACCACTTGTTTGGCAAGCAATTCTAAAGCGGTGTACTTTTGAATGTATTGAGGGTGTGTAATCATTTATCAGTGAACAGTTAGCCGTAAACAAAAAGCAACTACCAGTAAGTAGTTTTACACCTGCTTACTGATAATTGCTAACTGAAAACTGATTAAAGTTGTGCTTGCAATTTAGCTGCTAACTGTGCTTTAGGCACGGCACCTACTTGTTTGTCAACTACTTTACCGTTTTTAAAAAATAAAATAGTTGGTATGTTACGCACACCAAATTCCATTGATACGTTAGGATTGTTATCTACATTTATTTTGCCGATAACCGCTTTTCCTTCGTATTCTTTTGCTAATTCTTCTACAATTGGACCTACCATACGGCACGGACCACACCATTCTGCCCAAAAATCTACTAATACTAATTTATCAGAGTTTTTTACTAATGATTCGAAGTTTGCGTCTGTGATTTCTACTGCCATGATTTTATATTTTTATTTAAAGTTACTGATTTGTTGCTTACTAGTTATCAATTTTCTTTCCAATTTTATTAAACTGCCAAATAGTCTTATTGGTTAAGCTTGCTATTCTTTTTTCCGTAAGAAAAATAGACTACAAGTCCTAAAATCATCCATAATCCAGCGGCAGCAAGGGTGTTAATATCTAAAGCGATAATCATACCCGCACAAACTAAAATACCTAAAATGGGCACTAATGGCACAAGCGGAGTTTTAAACGGACGCTCTAAATTTGGTTGAGCACGACGTAAGATCCAAATTCCGGCGCTTACTAATACAAACGCAAATAAGGTTCCAAACGAGGTTAAATCTCCAGCAATGCTGCCTGGTACAAAGGCTGCAAACAAGCCAACAAAGACAAATAAAATCCAGTTTGATTTATGTGGAGTGCTGAATTTTGGATGTAAATCAGAGAAAACAGCCGGTAATAATCCGTCTTTAGACATTGAATAAAATACACGAGATTGACCCATCAGCATCACTAAAATAACTGAAGAAAAGCCTGCCAAAATAGCCACGGTAACGGCTGTACCTAACCACGCATAACCAGGCATGTGTTCTTTAATAGCATAGGCTACAGAAGCTTCTTTGCCTGCGTGTTCAAACTCACTCCAATTAGCAACACCTGTTAACACGTAGGAGAATAAGACATATAAAACAGTACAAACCGCCAAAGAACCTAAAATTCCGATAGGCATATCGCGTTTAGGATTTTTAGCTTCCTGCGCAGCAGTTGATACGGCATCAAAACCAATAAAGGCAAAGAACACAATGGCAGCACCACCAAGTACACCGCCCCAACCGTATTTAAAGATGCCTTCGTGGCCTGCAACTCCTTCCGGAATTAAATAAGGTGTATGGTTAGCCGGATTTATAAAGCCCCAACCTACCGCAATAAATATTAGTACAATAGCTACTTTAATAAAAACTATAATGGCATTTACAAAGGCAGATTCTTGCGTGCCTTTAATAAGTAAAAGTGTAAGAGCTAATAAAATGAATAGAGCCGGTAGGTTTATCATTCCACTTATACCCGCTGCAGATGTTTCAAACGGCGAGTGGCACCATTGATAAGGTATAGCTCCTCCCACTAAATTGTTTAAGTATTCACTCCACGCAATAGATACAGTTGCTGCTCCTAATGCGTATTCCATAATTAAAGCCCAACCAATAACCCAGGCAACCAGTTCGCCCATGGTGGCATATGCATATGTATAGGCGCTACCTGCAATAGGTATCATAGCCGCAAATTCTGCGTAGCATAAACCTGCAAACAAACAGCCAATAGCCGCTACAACAAAAGATAAGGTTACGGCCGGACCAGCAGCTTCGGCAGATGCAGCGGCAGTACGCACAAATAAACCGGCACCTATAATAGCTCCAATTCCTAGGGCAATTAGCGAGCCTGCGCCCAATGTTTTTTTAAGTCCTTTTTCGTTGGCAGAATTTCCCAACAATTGTTCAATAGATTTTTTTCTAAATAAAGACATATAATTAAGTTATGGTATGCTGTAAAAATAATCTTTTTTTTGATTTAACTTTTTATAAGAAATTAATATCCGCATTTTATTGCTTTAAACATAGTATTGTTGAAAATATTGAAAGGTTTATTTGCCGTATTGATATATTAAAAATAGCTTTAAGAAAAAATAAGGTATGGCTAAGAAAGCGGTTAGTAGTAGCAAACAAATTAAAACGAAAAAAATTTTTGTTTTAGATACTTCGGTAATTATATATGATCACACGGCTATAAAACATTTTCAAGAGCACGATGTGGTAATTCCTATTACTGTTTTAGAAGAATTAGATCAATTTAAAAAAGGTAACGACA
Organism: Bacteroidia bacterium; assembly: GCA_039935895.1. Lineage (GTDB taxonomy): Bacteria > Bacteroidota > Bacteroidia > B-17B0 > Aurantibacillaceae > PALSA-968. Next base: position 6,053 of record JBDTJJ010000330.1, read on the forward strand.
CCAAAAACTTTGCTGCGCGCGAGTTTTCAAGATACTTAGATAAACTTTCGGGCAACCATTCTTTACAAAACTGGACTCCCATAAACGGCAAAGGACATGGTAATTTTAAAATAGAATTTGCACAAAAAGCAAAAGCTTTAGATGCCGATTTTGTTTTTGGAGAACGCAAAGCAGATCATAAAATACTTAACTGCGCACTTAAGGTTGCCGAAGAATATCCGGATAAAAAAGTTATTTTAATTAGTAAAGACATTAATCTTCGCTTAAAAGCTAAAGCTTTAAACATGGCTGCCGAAGATTATGAAACCGGGAAAATTAAACACGTTGATGAGCTTTATACCGGCATCACTACCATTGAAAAAGCGCCTATGCACGCCATTGATACTTTGTATCAAAAAAACGAAGTAGATGTTTCTTCTACGCATAAAAGAGATTCGCCTGAAGCAAATCATTTCTTCGTTTTAAAAAACGGACAAAAATCGGTGCTTGCTGCTTACGAACAAGAAACTAAAACATTGCGCCGTGTAAATAAAACAGTAGCGTTTAATGTTGTGCCAAAAAATGCAGAACAGGCTTTTGCTATTGATGCTATTTTAAATCCAAACATAAAATTGGTTTCTATACAAGGTGTGGCAGGTACTGGTAAAACGCTTTTATCTATTGCGGGTGCTTTAGAGCAACGTCGTAATTTTCATCAAATATATATTGCGC
>JBDTJJ010000331.1:0-4802 GCA_039935895.1 Bacteroidia bacterium
AACGTTTTTGTTTGCGTAACGGTTTCTGTACCAATAAGCATAGCGTTGGTATTGTATATTTTTACAGTAGTATTTTCTTTAAAAGGTGCTTCAATACGTAAAATACCGGCAGAAGGATTAGGATACACCGAAATAGTCTGCTCGTTACTCATCTGGCTTATACCTGTTGCTGCTGCACCATTTAACCACCATAATTCGCTACCCCAGCCGGTTGGACTATCTGCAGCAACCGATGTCCAACCCACATAATATAAATTACCATTAAAAACGAAAAAATTACTTGAACCATTTGTTGCTATATTCCCCGAGCCGGCATTGGTGCCATCGCTCTTCCATACACCGCCTCCTAATCCAGAATAATACATAACATCATTAAGCACCGCAAACGAAGCACCATATCCCACATTTGTTGAAATTGGTGTAACCGTAGTGCCATCTGTTCTTCTATAATGTTGTGCAATATAAGGCGATACCGATATTGATGTTGCAATAGAAACAATAAGGTAATTTGAATTTGCGCCGGCAATTACAGCTGCTGAGTCTGTTACATAAACAGTTCCTGCCGTTGTGCCATCTGTTTTCCATAAATCTGTGCCTCTAATAAAGTATAGCTCGTTTTTAAATACAACCTGCCCTGGAGCAAATTTGCCGGCAGATACCAACATGGTTCCTGCTGCTGTGCCGTCGGTTTTCCACATATCTGTAGTACCATTGCTAGTACCTGTTACACCGCTTTTTGCATAAAAATAAAGCTCGTTATTATAGGTAATAAAGTTTGTTGGGTTTGAAGATCGTGTAACTGTATTATTAACGTCAATATCTTTTACAAGCACAGTTCCGGCTGCTGTACCATCGCTTTCGTAAAGTTCATAATCATCATCTACCGTACTTGCACTAAAATATAACTTGCCATTATAAGCTACCATCTCTTGCGGGCTAACACCACTTATAATGCCTGGGTGCATATCAATTACTTCGTGCGCTCCTCCTGCTGTACCATCAGTAACCCACAGTTCCAGGCCATTGCCTTTGCCCATTTGAAAAAACAACTTGTTGCCCACCACGGTAAAATTACGAGGTTGTGCTTGTGATGGGTCAGAAAAAGGATCTCCGGTTACAAGCGAATCTATCAGTACCGTGCCTGATGTGGTTCCATCACTTTTCCAAAGTGTAGCTTTATTGGGGGTTCCGGCATTTGGGTTTACAAAATAATATAAAGTATTATTCATATTAAACATTTCAACAGGAGTAGTTTGATTACTAATAACTATATTATCTTTAAGTAGAACTGTACCGGCAGCCGTGCCATCAGATTTCCAAATTCGGTTGTAATAATTATTAGCTAAGGCATGAATATACATGGTGCCGTTTACATTAATAAACTGATCGGGCTTAGACGAATTATAGCTAACCGTATCAAGGTCTTTTAAAAACTGCTGTGCGTTTACAGCATTGCTCAAGCCACATAAGGCGAGCGTTGCGGTTAAAATTGTTTTTGTAATTTTTTTCATCATGTTGTTGTTTTATTGTTTTCCTACTCTTATGGCTTTTCGGTAACTCCCCGTTTGTATGTAACAGATAACTACTTGCAAAAATGCTTTATTATATCCTGTTCTAAAATAGTGCAGATGTACTATGTGGCAGAATAGTGGTATCTAACAAAAAAATTAGGAACTAATACAAACAAACCAAAATAGGTATATTAGCGCAACAATTTATTTTATGAGACATCGTTTTTTAAGAATACATTTTACCCTACTTATTTTGTGTTTTACCATACAGCACTCCATATTTGCGCAGCAAAAAAGAGCAGATAGCCTGCTGCTTGTTTTAAAAACCAAACTTTCAGACTCCACTAAAATGATTGTTCTTGCTGAATTATGTTGGGAATATGGAACTACCGAAAAAATAAAAGCAATTGCATACGGTAATGAAGCGCTGGCCCTTGCCAAACAAATAAAAAGTAAATATGGCGAGGCTTATGTTTACAACGCAATAGGTACCGTTTATTTAAGAAGTAGTGATTATGATATGGCCATTGCAGAATTTAAAAAGTGTTGGCAAATAAGAGAAAAACTTGGCAACGAAAAAGAATTGGCCGCAACCCTTAGTAAAATTGCGATAGCCTATTATCAAAAAGGAGATTATAAAACAGCGCTTGAACTGAACCTCAGGGCCCTTGCTATATTTGAAAAATTAAATGACAACGATGCGCTTAGCTTGATGTACAATAATATTGCACAGCTTTATGAGGAAATGAAGCAATACGATGAAGCATTAAAATATTACACAAAAACTTATGATGTTGCCTTAAAAAGTAATAACAAATATGTAATGGCATTTGTATTGTTCGCCTCGGCACAGATGGAAGTTAAGACTAATCATTATGAAAAAGCCATTGAAAAGTATGAACAAAGCGCAAAGCTTTATGAAGAAACGGATGCAAAAGAAAATATGGCAGGTGTATTTAATAATATTGGGCTGCTGTACCGTAAAATGAATAACAATAAAAAAGGACTGGAATATTATACACGAGCTTTAAAAGTTAGCGACGAGATTGGTGATAAAAATGGAGTAGCATTTTACATGAATAATATTGGAAATTGTTATGCAGATTTAAAAAATTACAACAAAGCTCTGATGTTTCAAACTGATGCTTTAAAAATGGCGCGCAGTACGGGTGTAAAAGCGGTAATAAAACAATGTTACAGGAGTTTATCTCAATTGTTTGCCGACCAGGCAAATTATAAAAAAGCTTATGAATATAATGAACTGTTTTCGCAAATTAAAGATTCTATACTCAATGAAGAAAGCACTAAGCAAATAGCAGAAATGCAAACTAAATACGAAACAGAAAAGAAAGAAAATGAGAATCAACTACTTCAGCAAGAAAACTCCATCAAAACCTTAGAGATAGAGAACAATAACGGAAAGATTAAAACTCGTAATCAAACCATATTTATCCTGATAGCTGTTATCATAGTGGTTTTAATAATCGTGCTTTGGCAAATAAGTTTAGTAAGAATTAAAAAACAAAAACGAGAACTTGAAACCGAGAAAAAACTGCAACAAGACAGAGAGCGTATATCACGCGACTTGCATGATAATGTGGGTGGGCAGCTTTCTTATGTATTGTTTTCTTTAGAGGGAAAAGAGGAAAGCTCGTCCGAAAAAAGATTGGAAAAATCAGTCAACCTCGCTTCGGCTTTAAGGGGTGTTACAGGTAACCTGCGTGAAACTATTTGGGCTTTAAATCAGGAAAAACTTACCCTTAAAGACCTTTATGATAAATTGAAGTTATATACACGCAATATTTTTTCATACACGAATATTAAAATACAGTTTAATGAATCTATTGAAAAAGACGAACTGTTGAATCCTGCTTTTGCATTGAATCTTTTTCGTATTTGTCAAGAAATAATCAATAATGTTTTCAAACATGCAAATGCTTCCGAGCTTTATATTTCAGTTAGTCGTGATACAAAAACTACAATTATTATTAAAGATAACGGAGTAGGGTTTTTAAAAATTGGTTCTCAAAATGAAAGTTATGGCTTTTCTAATTTAAAAAAACGTGCAGAAGAAATAAATGCTACACTTGATATTGAAAGTAAGGAAGGAAAGGGAACAATAATTACAGTGGTAGTATAAATGCACTATATTTTTTTAAATATACAACAACAATCTTTGTCATGAATAAAAAAGAGAACATGACATACATTGCTATTGTAGATGATAAGAAAACGATACGCCAGGCGCTTCACTCCCGGTTTAACGAGTTGGAAAATTATGAAGTATTATTTACCGCTGAGAACGGAGAGGATTTTTTGCAAAAAATGATGGCAGCGCGCAAAGCCATTACTCCTGATGTAGTATTAATGGATATAGATATGCCTGTTATGACCGGTATAGAAGCTGTGTTTAAAGCAAAAGATATATACCCACAAACTAAATATTTAATGCTTACTATTTTTGATGAGGATAATAAAATATTTGAAGCTATTAAAGCGGGCGCCAACGGTTATTTATTAAAGGATGAACCGTTGGAAAAAATTAAAGAAGCTATACGAAACCTACTTGACGATAACGGGGCACCCATGTCGCCTGCCATTGCCCGAAAAGCCTTGGATTTATTGATGCATGCAAAAGTGGTTGTGAAAGGTGATAAAGCAAAACAAGCAGATGAATACAACCTTACCGAGCGTGAAAAAGAAATATTGAAGCACCTGGTAAATGGGTTTGAATACAAAGAAATTGCCGTCTTTACCGAAATAAGCCCTAATACCATTAGAAACCACATAGCCAATATCTATAAAAAATTACACGTAACTTCTAAGGCACAAGCTATACGTATGGTTATAAATAAAAAATGGTTTTCTTTATTTTAGATTAAATTCAGTTCGCAATTTTTTTTAGGAATAGAAGTGAGACTGATAATAACATTACTGCACAATATTATTCAACTGATAAAGTGCCATATAAGCAAATCTTGGATTTGCCCATTTCAGTTGAATTTCCTGCTTCTGCCTTATCAATTAAACTAATCTGTAAACATATTTTGAATGGTACTAATTTTAGGGAAGCTTACACATGCAAACAAGGTTATTTGCGTGAAGATTTGCTTTTAGGACAATTAAAGAACAGTTTCAAAAGATTGCCATTCCTAAAGATTGGACTGAAAATATGCTGAAAGAAATTGAGATTTGGCAAAAGGAAGAACAGAACCAAACAAAATCATCAGTACAAAATCTAGATGCTAAAATCAGACTGATAGATGCAAGGATGGACAAACTCGTAAATGT
>JBDTJJ010000332.1:0-2681 GCA_039935895.1 Bacteroidia bacterium
GCAGATGGCGTAATTTCTGTTTTGGCAAATGCGTATCCAAAAGATTTTAGTGAAATGGTGCGTTGTGGATTAAAATACGATTTTAAAACAGCGCAAAAACTTCATTACAAAACCTTTGAAATTACCAATCAGCTTTTTGCAGATGGAAACCCGGGTGGTGTAAAAATAGTCTTAGAGTTATTAAAGGTTTGCGGGCCTGATGTTCGTCTTCCGTTAGTAAAACCAAATGAAGCTGTTCAACAAAAATTAAAACTGTTAGTTGGTTCTTATAAATAAAAGTTTCTTTAAACTTGCTTATCTCCCTTTTTATTGTATTTTTGAAATACCAAAACCCATAATATGATAAAAAAAATTACCCTAATTATTGCGTGTATTCTTACTTCGATGTGCGTAAAAGCGCAAGTAAACACTTCAAATTTGTTAAGTGAAGAAAAAATTAATCAACAACTTGAAATTGCAAGAAAAAATGGCATCACAGCGGATGAGATTGGTATGCAAAAAAAGATACTGCATCAAAAATTAAAACAACAAAACGAAGCTATTGTAAACGGTACCTATGGACAAAAAACTATTCAACCACCACCGCATATAAATACAAGCCCCTGTACTAATCCGGGGTTTGAAAATGGTACTTCAAGCGATTGGACGTTTTTTAACGGAAATATTAATGGAGTAAATCTGCCTTGCAATACTTGTCCAACATCCTCATGGGCAACAATTAATACAGTAGTTAATGCTACATCTACAATACAAGGACAATGTAATAATGGTATTGATATATATAGCGGGCTTCCGGTGGTTGCTCCCGGTGCTGGCGGCGGATCTTATTCTCTCCTGTTAAACGATGCTTCAGCCGGCGGTAAAATACAAAAAGCACAATATAGTTTTATTGCTAACGCAGCATCTAATAATTATTTTACTTATCAGTATGCCATAGTTTTGCAAAATGGGTATCATCCAATGAATGAACAAGCTTATTTTAGTGTTGAAATGATTGATATTACAACAAGCTCTACAATTACATGCTCTTCGTATCAACAAAGTGTTCCTACTTCTGGTGCTATTGCAGGATGGTCAACTGCAGCAAACAATGTATATTATAAACCTTGGTCGTCAATTAGCGTAGATTTAACACCATATATCGGAGATTCTATTGCTGTTAATTTTGTAGTAAGCGATTGTAGCCAAGGCGGACATTTTGGATACGCATATATTGATGCAGCATGTGGTACATCATCAAATGTTAATCAAATTACACAATCAAATCCATTATGTACCGGTGGCGGTATTACTACTTTACAAGGACCTTATGGAATGAGTAGTTATAATTGGACAGGTCCCGTTACCGGTAATTCACAAAATTTAGTTACAGGCACAGCTGGTACTTATACATTATCTGGCACTTCAGCTACAGGTTGCACAACATCAAATTTGTATTATACATTAACACAACTTGCTTCAGCTGCACCAACGGTAAGTGTAAATGCCTCTAACGATACTATTTGTGCAGCCTCAACAACCACATTAACAGCTAGCGGAGCAGATACATATACATGGAGTGATAACGAGACAACAAGTGCTATAAGTGTATCGCCAACCATTAATACCACCTATTTAGTAACAGGTACTGATAATACAACAGGGTGTGTTAATACGGCTACCCAATTAATAGTTATTAAGCAGCCTTTAGTTTATATTGGTATAGCTTCAAATACAGGATACCCATGCCCGGGAACTCCTACTACTTTAACAGCTAGTGGGGCAGATACTTACACCTGGAGTAATTCTGCAACAACCAATAGCATAACAGTATCTCCTTTAGTAAATTCAAATTATGGCGTAACGGGTACTGATACTATAACTGGATGTACAAATACGGGGATAATTTTTATTACAGTAGCTCCGGCAAATGTTTTTATTAATTACTCAGTAGATTCTGTATGTATTGGTAATTCAGCTACATTTACTGCCGGTGGAGCAACTACATATACCTGGAGTACAGGAGAAACAACCGCAAGTATTACTGTTTCACCTACAGTAACAACTACCTATTCAGTTATAGCAACAGGAGCCTGTGCTAATGGTGCAAATACAGATTCAATTACAATTAAAGCATTAATGTTGCCAAACGTAACAATAAGTTCAACAGCTTTATGTGCAGCAACTGTAACTTTAACAGCTAACGGTGCAAATACCTATGCTTGGAATTTAGGTTACACAACCTCAACCATAATTGTTTCAACAACGTATGCCGACGTGTATTCAGTTACCGGCACAGGTACTAATATGTGTATTGATACAGCCTCAATTAGTATTAATGGAACATCTAATAATGTAATTCCATTTATTTGTATGGCAACAACTGATAGCACTACAAGTTATGCGTATAACTATCTTGTTTGGGATAAAACAGCGTACACCAATGTTGATAGTTTTTTTGTTTATAGATGGGATGTAGTTAGCACTAATTATTTTAAAATTGGCGCAGTAAGCGTAACTGCTTTAAGTAGATTTAAAGATACAGCGTTTACTATTGGAGGACCTAACGGTGGCAATCCACAATATGCAAGCTGGCAATATAAATTAGCTATTTTAGATTCTTGCGGTAATATTAGTCCGTTGAGCCCTTATCATCAAACAATGTTTGTACAGCAAAATGGCGCTAATTTTACATGGAATGC
>JBDTJJ010000333.1:0-6789 GCA_039935895.1 Bacteroidia bacterium
CTTCTTCCAAATCATCGCGGTACCATTCTTTACGAACACCCGATGTATGGTGATTTAATAAAGGAACTTTGGCGTGTACCAAAAACGGACGACGCTCGGTGCGTATCAATTCAATAACTTCTTGCAGCGTATTGAATGATTTGGTGAAATCAGTTCCATCAATGGTGCGAGTTTCTAATCCTTTAAAACCTTTGGCGTATTCAGTAGCATCTTGTGCACGAATTTCTTTTGCATGGGCAGAAATATCCCACTCGTTATCTTGTACTAAATATAAAATAGGAAGCTGTTTTAAAACTGCCATTTGAAAGGCTTCAGATACTTCGCCTTCGGTAATACAGGCGTCGCCCAAAGAGCAAACGGCAATAGGGTTTACGCCTTTATAATCTTTTTGTTGATTGGTAGTTTCTAAATATTGTAAGCCCATTGCAATGCCCGTAGTTGGTATAGCTTGCATACCCGTAGCACTACTTTGATGGGGGATTTTAGGCATATCATCTCTGCGAAGAGAAGGATGCGAGTAATAGGTTCTTCCACCCGAAAATGGATCATCGCGCTTAGCCAAAAGTTGCAACATCAATTCGTAAGGCTGTATGCCGATAGACAAAAGAATACTATCATCGCGGTAATAAGCGCTTAAATAATCTTGCGGTAGCAATTGCAAACCAAGGGCTATTTGTATAGCCTCATGTCCGCGAGAGGTTGCGTGCACATACTTGGCAGTAATTTCTTTATTGGCTTCGTAAAGGTCGGTTAGTGCTTTAGCGGTACACATGTAGCTGTAAGCTTTTTTTAATACATTAACAGAAACTTCTTTATTCACTTTTGGTTGGGTTAAGGTCGGCATATTGCAAATTTAAGGTTTTTAATTTTAAAATATTTGTTGGTTTTTTAAAATAAAATTGAAATTTAATCGTTACTTATTTAAATGATTTCTTTTAAAAATGATATACTCAAAGTGATAAGCATACTAATAGTTATAATTATTGGAAGTTGCACCAAATCAAAAATTAGGTCAGCAACCGTAACTTATTATTGTAGCTGTAATTTGCAACCAAACCAAAAGTTAGTCATAACCTTCGATAATTCTAATAGCGTCCCTATTACTGATACTTTAACTAATGGCAATTATAGCGTAACGGTTAATTATACTTCAGGAAATCAACCAACAATGAAAGAATCGTTTAGTGCTTATATTTTAGGAACACATTCTCCTGCGGGAATTAACCTCAAAACAGTAAGTAATGGGATTACAAATACCACTTTTACTGCTGATTGTTGTTTAGCATATATTTCTTTTAGCTTTTAAAAATCCAAATTACTCAAAATATGTTATTTCTATAAGAGTGAAGCGGAATCTTATCTCTTTACTTCTAACTATTGGAAATGCTCAAATAACCCACCCCTAACCCCTCCAAGGAGGGGAATTGCTAACTGTCTCGATTCTCATATATAATTACCTCAAATCTCATTTTAAATAATACATTTGAATAACAATTAAAATACAAACATGAGCATCAAAAAATTAATTTACCTAACGCCTTTCGTTTTATTAGCAGCTTGCAATAACACCAAAGAAGAAAAAAAAGAAACAACCCCTATGGTTATAGAATATCCTAAAACAAAGATTGAAAAACACGCTGATACCATTAATGGCGTGGTAGTTGAAGATGATTACCGTTGGTTGGAAAATGATACATCTGCTGAAACAGTTGCATGGGTTAATGAAGAAATTAAAACAACACAAAGTTATTTAGAAAAAATTCCGTTTAGAGAAAAACTAAAAGCGCGCATTACCGAGTTGGCTAATTACCCAAAATATAGCTCACCTTTTAAAATGGGCGATTACTATATCTATGCCAAAAATGATGGGTTACAAAACCAATTTGTGTATTACATTCAAAAAGGGTTAAATGGTAAAGAAGAAGTTTTTTTAGACCCAAATGCCATGAGTAAAGATGGTACGGTTAGCGTTAATTTAGCTGGCTACTCTAAAGACCACAAATACATTGCTTATACGCTAAATCGTGCTGGTAGCGACTGGGAAGAGATTTATGTAATGGATGTTGCCAATAAAAAACAACTAAGCGATAAGCTAGAGTGGGTGAAATTTTCAGGAGCATCGTGGTATAAAGATGGCTTTTTTTACAACCGTTTTGATAAACCAACCGGAAGCGCCTTAGCAGCCGCTAACGAATATCAAAAAGTGTATTATCACAAGTTGGGCGATGCACAAGAAAAAGACCAGTTGATTTATGAAGATAAAACCGTAAAACAAATGTATTATAGTGTTTATACTACAGAAGATGAGCGTTTTTGGTTTATGGATAAATCTCAAGGAACAGGCAACAGCAACTTATTCTTTTGGGATAAAAATAACGCTGCGCAAAAAACTTGGAAACAACTTACGTTTGATTACAGCAGTCAAACCGGAGTGGTTGATAACGATGGCGATAATTTACTGCTAATTACCAACGATAAAGCACCTAATAATAAATTAGTAAGCGTTGATATAAAACACCCCGAAAAAGAAAACTGGAAAACTGTTATTGCCGAAAAACCTGAATTTATTGAAGGTATAACGGCTGCCGGCAAAAACTTGTTTGTTACCTCATTAAAAGATGTTGCATCTCAAGTTGAACAGTATGATTATAGCGGTAAACTAATTCGCAAAATTGCTTTGCCCGATATTGGCTCCGCAAGTGGCTTTGCTGGCGAAAAAGATGTAAAAGAAGTTTTCTATTCGTTTACTTCGTTTTTATATCCTCCAACCATTTATCGTTTTGATATTGCCAGCGGAAAATCGGAAGTGTTTAGAACAGCTGATGTTAAGTTTAAAAAAGATGATTTTGAAACCAAGCAAGTTTTCTTTACCAGTAAAGATGGCACCAAAGTACCCATGTTTATTGTAAGCAAAAAAGGTGTTGAACTTAACGGCAAAAACCCAACACTTATGTACGGCTATGGTGGTTTCCGTATTGTGATTAGCCCTTCTTTTAGCCCAAGTAGAATTGCCTTTTTAGAACAAGGTGGCGTGTATGCATTGGTTAACCTGCGTGGCGGACAAGAGTATGGCGAAAAGTGGCACGAAGGCGGTATGTTGCTTAACAAACAAAATGTGTTTGACGATTTTATTGCCGGTGGCGAATACCTGATTAAAGAAAAATATACGTCGAGTGATTATTTGGCTATTATGGGTGGCTCTAACGGAGGTTTGTTGGTGGGTGCTTGTTTAACCCAGCGTCCGGATTTATTTAGAGTGGCTATACCACAAGTAGGTGTTATGGATATGATGCGCTTTCACAAATTTACAGTTGGCTTTGGTTGGATAGATGATTATGGAAATCCAGATTCGGCTAAATACACTAAATACATTCATGCTTACTCACCTTACCATAACATTAAAGACGGTGTAAAATATCCGGCTACTTTAATTACAACCGGAGATCATGATGATAGAGTTGTACCTGCACACTCGTTTAAGTTTGGTGCACGTTTGCAAGCTGCGGCAGATAAGTCTAACCCTGCTTTATTATACATTGAAAAGCAAGCCGGACACGGAGCCGGTAAACCACTTTCAAAATCTATAGAAGAGGTGGCAGATATTTACTCTTTTATATTTTATAATATGGGTGTTGATGTAAAATAAGCTCTTATTTACTTAATCGTGCAACAATTCCACTTCTTGGGTGGATGTATCATAATGCTTTATGATATAATATATAAGAACATTAGCCATTAGCTTAAAACGATAAATAATATTAAAATGAAGATATTTGCAGAGACAGATCGTTTAATTTTACGAGAAATTATGCCCGCAGACCGTAATGGTTTATTTGCTATTGACTCTGACCCAGATGTAAATAAATATTTAGGAAAAAAGCCTGTTGAAACAATAGAACAAATTGATGATGTTATTGCTTTTATTAGAAAACAATATATAGACAATGGTATTGGACGCTGGGCAATGATAGAAAGAGATAGCAATAACTTTATTGGTTGGTGCGGACTTAAGCTTGTAAAGGAATTAACAAACAAGCACATTAACTATTACGATCTTGGTTATAGGTTGAATAAAAATTATTGGGGTAAAAGTTTAGGAACTGAGGCAGCCAACGCTACATTACAGTATGGGTTTAATATTATGAAACTTAAAGATATGTATGCAATTGCCGACTCAGAAAATATCGCTTCAAAAAACATTTTACAAAAAGTTGGTTTAAAGTATGTAAATACATTTAAGTTAGACGACACAGATCACGATTGGTTTGAAGTACATAAATAGTAAATATCCCGATCTGATGCATTTTTAATACTGAGGAAACTAAGACAGGTAATGTTTTTTGTACCTTCTTTTGCCTTGGTGCAAATGAACCAAAACCTCAAGAAAGTTCCGATCTCCTACGCACAGGCTAAACTGCTCCGTGGACTTTCTTCTAGCCAGCTGTTTTGATTGATGATTTTCCTGCATAAGCAATGTTTGAATGAAATAAACAAAAAGCAAATCTTTAATTAAATCTTTTTGATAATGCAACCTAAAGCTAAAAGCAATTAGCAAAGTAGTGGCAGAATATTTATATTCGCAGCTCAAAAAACTCACACATGAAAACTATTGCATTAGATAAAAAACACCACTCGCTTGGCGCAAAAATGATTGAATTTGCAGGCTATAACATGCCTGTTAGTTATACGGGTTTAAATGATGAGCACGCAACCGTACGAAACAGTGTAGGTGTTTTTGATGTGAGCCACATGGGCGAGTTTATTTTAAAAGGCGAAAACGCTTTAGATTTAATTCAACGTGTTACCAGTAACGATGCCTCTGTTTTAACAGATAGCAAAGCGCAATACTCTTGTCTGCCAAACGGAAAAGGCGGTATTGTAGATGATCTATTAGTTTATCGCATAGATGAAAAAACATATATGTTGGTTGTTAACGCATCTAATATTGATAAAGATTGGAACTGGGTTAGCAGCCATAATACCAAGGGTGTTGATATGAAAAATATTTCAGATCAAACATCTTTATTGGCTGTACAAGGTCCGAAAGCTATTGAAACCTTGCAAAAATTAACCTCAGTTAAATTAGCTGATATACCATATTATAGTTTTGTAAAAGGCACTTTCTGCGGCATTGATAATATTGTTATTTCTAATACTGGTTATACAGGTGCGGGTGGTTTCGAAATTTATTTTGATAACGAACATGCCGGTAAAATTTGGGATGCTATTTTTGAAGCCGGAAAAGAATTTGGTATTAAACCAATTGGTTTAGGTGCACGCGATACCCTACGACTTGAAATGGGCTTTTGCTTATACGGAAACGATATTGATGACACCACTTCTCCTTTAGAAGCAGGCCTAGGTTGGATCACAAAATTCACTAAAGACTTTACGGATAGAAATTATTTATTAGCTCAAAAAGAAAAAGGCGTAACTAAAAAATTAGTCGGTTTTGAAATGATTGATAGAGGTATTCCTCGCCATGGTTACCCAATTGTAGATGCCGCCGGAAACAATATTGGTGTGGTTACATCGGGTACACAATCGCCTACACTAAACAAAGCTATTGGTATGGGCTATGTAAAAACAGGCTTAGCTAAAGCCGATACGGAAATTTTTGTACAAATACGTGATAAAAATATTAAAGCAGTGGTAACTAAAATTCCTTTTTTAAAGAAGTAGGTTTAGTTAATAGGGAAAAGTAATAGTTATTAGGCTAAATATACAATCTATCAGCGTAGTAACAGAGGTAATTTTGTATTTGTTATAGGAATATGCACTATAATTATATAAAGAATAATAATAAATAATTTAGTAAGAGCCTCTAATACCTATTAACCCTTCGCTATTAACTAAAAAAACCTACCACGCATCGTTACCGCCTTCTTGCTCTTCGTCTTCGTGGTGTTCATCATCTTCGCCGCCTTCTTCGTTTTCCTCATCCGTTTCGGCGTTTTCATCATCGTGCAAAGAACTTTCTTCATCTTCGTCAAAAACTATTTTCTCTTCACCAATAGCTTTATACACTTCGTCGTCAACAATTTTATCATCTTCAACACCTTTTTCTACTTCTTCTTTTAGCTTAGCAATAAGTTGTTGCTTGTATTGTTTTGGAGCAGCGCCTATAATTTTCACACAACGTGGGTAAGTTGCTTTGGCATCTTCGGGTACTAATTTTATAAGCTCAATCAATAACGACCAACGAACATCTTTATCATATAAAAAAAGAAAGCGTTGGTTTGGCTGCTCTATAAACGAAGCAATTTTAGCAGATTTCATCAGCTTAACGCCCGGTTCAAGATCGGCTTCCAGTAGGGTTATTTCGGCATACTTGCGCCAATAATCATCACTTACAAAAAAAGAGCCAGGGTGTTTAGTATCAAAACCAATACTTTGTAAAATGATTTGATAAAAATCGAAAAAAGTTTGTGATGATTTTATTTCAATATCACGAGATATATCTTCATAATCTTCAAACGTAATTCTAAATTTATAAATAGCCATGTTATTTTATTTTTGGGTTAAATTTACGTTTTTAAATGTTTATACAATTTGGTATTATTTATTTTTATGAAAATATTTTACAATTTTATAAAAGAGATCTATTGAAATGAAAGGCCTACTTCGACAAGCTCAGTATGACGGAAATTAGGCAAGTTAGTATGGCAATTGCGAAAAGGATTTCAGAAACTTACTGCCCCCAAGAACGTTGACTACCGCTGGCGTTATCTTTAAAATTATTTTTTAACGAAAAGCCCATAGTAAAAGGCATTTTGTAGCGCACGTATT
>JBDTJJ010000334.1:0-11759 GCA_039935895.1 Bacteroidia bacterium
TCACTTTCGTTTGCCAATATAGATTATGTGCTGCGTTCTCAATATTCATCGGGCAATCAATCTCGTCAAATAATTGCCAAATTTAAAACTTTGGTTACTGTTTTATCAGTTGATAACAAAACGATCGATTTAGCTATTGCATCTGATTTTAATGACTTTGAAGATGCTATACAATATTACGCCGCTATAGAAAACGGAATCACTACCTTGGTTACCCGAAATTTAAAAGACTATAAAAAATCAACCATTAAAATAATGACGCCCGAAACTTATTTAACCAAAACGTTATAATTTTATCTAAATTAGAGCATGGCAATTTACACCTCGCATAAAGATACTATTGTGGCGCTGGCTACTCCGCATGGGTCGGGCGCTATTGCGGTTATTCGTCTTTCAGGTACTAAAAGTATTTATATTACCGAGAAAGTGTTTTTTAATAAAAAGCACAAACCAATTTCTCTTGCAGATAAAAAAACGCACACCTTACATTTTGGTTTAATTTGCGCTGGAGATACTATTATTGATGAAGTGCTGGTTTCTCTTTTTAAAAATCCACATTCGTTTACGGGCGAAGATAGTATTGAAATATCTTGCCATGGTAGTCAGTTTATACAACAACAAATTTTACAACTGCTAACCAAACATGGCGCGCGTATGGCAGAGCCCGGCGAGTTTACCTTGCGTGGTTTTTTAAACGGTAAGTTCGATTTATCTCAGGCAGAAGCCGTGGCAGATTTGGTAAGTTCAAACTCAGCGGTATCGCATCAAGTAGCAATGCAGCAAATGCGTGGCGGTTTTTCTTCTAAAATAAAAATACTGCGTGGCAAGTTAATCGACTTTGCTTCTTTAATAGAGTTAGAATTAGATTTTAGCGAAGAAGATGTGGAGTTTGCTAATCGCGGAGAATTAAAAACATTAATCATTTCTATCCAACACGTATTAGAAAAATTAATAGAATCGTTTGAATTAGGTAACGTTATTAAAAATGGCATTCCTGTCGCTATTGTTGGTAAACCAAATGCAGGTAAATCCACCTTACTAAATATTTTATTGCAAGAAGAACGCGCCATTGTATCTGAAATTCCGGGTACGACAAGAGATACCATTGAAGATGAAATTACTATTGATGGCGTGTTATTCCGTTTTATAGATACAGCAGGCATACGCGATACGACTGATGTCATCGAACAAATTGGCGTAAATAAAGCCTTGCAGGCCATGCAAAAATCGGCCATTGTCATTTATTTATTCGATGCGCATGAGCTAAGCAAACAAGATTTAATTTTAGAAACGCAAAAAATACAAGAACATATTGGTAATTCTCAATTGCTGATTGTGTGCAATAAAATTGATACCGAAGATTTAAACGAGCTTCAAAAAGAATATAACGAAATAGAGAATATTTTATACATCTCGGCAAAATCTCATTTATATATAGATGATTTAAAAACCAAACTGGTAGCCTTGTTTGATAACCGTACCGTAAATATTACCGAAACCGTGGTTACCAATGCCCGCCATGCAGAAGCATTACGTAATGCAAACAGTAATTTATATAGAGTAATAGAAGGTTTAAGTAATAACCTGCAAACCGATTTATTAGCGCAAGATATTCGTTATGCCTTAGAAGCTTTAGGAACCATTACTGGTGAAGTAACAACCGATAACCTGCTAGAAAATATTTTTACTCGTTTTTGTATCGGAAAGTAAGTAGCCTTTTTAATCATGTAAAGCGTTTATACATGATAAAGCTCTCATGTATAAACGCTTTACATGAGCCATATTTAACTATCACAATCTATTAAAGCAAACCTTGTTATCCCAAATGATTTTTTAGCTTTGTTAGGTAGAAAGAATATATGGCCGAAGACAAAAAACAACAATTAGAACAACAACTCTGGAAAATTGCAGACACCCTACGCGGGAAGATGGATGCCGATGATTTTAGAGATTATATACTTGGTTTTATTTTTTATAAATACCTGAGCGAGCGCATGCATACCTACGCCGATAAAATTTTAGAGCCCGATGGAATTACCTACGTAGATATTGATGAAGATACTAAAACAGGCAAAGAACTTCTTTATCATGTTCGTGGAGAAGCAGTTGATGCTTTAGGCTATTTTTTAAAACCTTCTGAACTTTTTGGGGCATTAGCTTCCAGAACTAACGCCGGCGGTAAAGCGCAATTTGTATTAAATGATCTTTCTAAAATATTAAGCAATATTGAGCAAAGCACTTTAGGTACGGCCAGCGAAGATGATTTTAACCACTTGTTTGAAGAGCTTGATCTTACCAGCAGTAAATTAGGTAAAACCGAAAGCGATAAAAATGAACTGGTGGTTAGAATAATGAACCATTTAGACCAGATTGATTTTGAATTAGAAAACATAGAGCATGATGTATTGGGCGATGCTTACGAATACCTAATTGGTAAATTTGCCAGTGGTGCCGGCAAAAAAGCGGGCGAGTTTTATACCCCACAACAGGTAAGCACCGTATTAGCCAAATTGGTAACAGCGGGCAAAACAAAACTTAAAAACGTGTACGACCCTACCTGTGGCTCGGGCTCTTTATTGTTGCGTGTAGCTAAAGAAGCAAACGATAAGAACTTAATTTTTTACGGGCAAGAAAGCAACCCCACTACCTACAACTTATGCCGCATGAATATGATAATGCACGATGTGCATTATAAAAAGTTTGACATTAAAAACGACGATACTTTAGAGCGCCCGCAACATATTGACAACCGCTTTGAAGCCATTGTAGCCAACCCACCCTTTAGTGCCGAGTGGAGCGCAAGCCCCTTGTTTATGAGTGACGAACGTTATGCTGCTTATGGAAGATTAGCCCCAAAAGGCACAGCCGATTTTGCTTTTGTACAACACATGATACACCAACTGGCTGATACAGGCACGATGGCTTGCGTATTGCCACACGGCGTTTTGTTTAGAGGCGGAGCCGAAGGACATATACGCGAGCATTTAATAAAAGAAAAAAATTACTTAGATGCTGTTATTGGTTTACCTGCCAATATATTTTATGGCACTAGCATACCCACCTGTATTTTGGTATTAAAGAAAAAACGAGAGCATACAGGCAATGTATTGTTTATTGATGCCAGCCAGCACTTTGAAAAAGTGAAAACGCAAAACGTATTACGTGCCGAAGACATTAACAAACTAATTGCAGCTTTTAACACACGTAGTACTGAAGACAAATACAGTTACGTTGCCCCATTAAGTGAAATTGCCGAAAACGACTATAACCTCAATATACCCCGCTATGTAGATACCTTTGAAGAAGAAGAAGCTATTGATTTAAAAGCTGTAAGTAAAGAATTACGTGCCGTTAATGAGGTCATAGAAAACACCGATAAAGAAATTGCCAAGTACTGTAAAGAGTTAGGCATTGATACTCCCTTTTAATTTATGGAAGGAATAAAAGTATTACATAAGAAAAAAGTTCTTACTCCTAAATTAAGGTTTAAAGAATTTAATGATGAGTGGAAGAGAGAAAAAATAAAAAAATTACTTATTGATTTTAGATTGGGGGGAAACTATCCAAATGAAGAAATAGAAAATGATACTCCCCTTATAAAAATGGGTAACCTTGGAAGAGGAAATATTGTACTAGATAAGGTACTATATATCTCTAATGGGATATTATTAGATGAAAAGGATAAAATTAAATATGGCGATCTTTTTTTCAATACTAGAAACACATTAGATTTAGTTGGTAAAGTAGCAATTTGGAGAAATGAATTGCCAATCGCTTATTATAATTCAAACTTAATGTGCATTAAGTTTGAAAACAATTTCTTCATGAATTTTAGATTTAATTCATTTGAAGGGGTAAAAGGCCTACGCAGATTGGCAACAGGAACAACAAGCGTTGCTGCAATTTACACCAAAGATTTGCTAAAATTAAAACTTACCACCCCTTCTTTTTCTGAGCAACAAAAAATAGCAACCTTTTTAACTGCGGTAGATGAAAAAATACAGCAACTTAACCGTAAAAAACAATTACTAGAGCAATACAAAAAAGGTGTAATGCAACAATTATTTAGTGGCAAGTTGCGTTTTAAAGATGAGAATGGAAAGCCTTACCCTAAATGGGTGGAGAAGAAATTAGGGGAGGTGTTAGATTATATTCAACCAACGAAGTTTTTAGTAGAAAGTACAGAATATGATGATTCTTATGAAACTCCTGTTCTTACTGCTGGAAAAACATTTATACTTGGATACACAAATGAAACAAAAAATATTTTCAGCGAAAATCTTCCTGTAATATTATTTGACGATTTTACAACTGCAACTCAATTTGTTGATTTCCCCTTCAAAGCAAAATCGTCGGCTATGAAAATTTTAGTTGCAAAGGGAAATGAAAGTATAGGTTTTATTTATGAAGCTTTGCGGCAAATTAAATATGAAATAGGAGGGCATGGTCGACATTGGATTTCACAATTTGCACTGATGAATATTCCATATCCTTGTTCTGCGGAACAAAAAAAGATAGCTGATTTTTTATCTGGTATTGATGCCAAAATTAATTTGGTGGCTGAGGAACTCGAAGCCACAACTAAATTTAAAAAAGGGCTGTTGCAGCAAATGTTTGTATAAATTTGTTATATAAAAATGTTAAACACTATTGCACATATTAAAAACTGTATTACATTTGCAGTAACAGTACTCGCCACGCTACCCATTAGAACAGCGTCCCAGGGCGGGTCTTTTGCTTTTAAGCCGTTTTGTAATACACCTCTCATGCCTATCAACGATGCACACTTGAGGGGTTTTTTCTTTTTACATATATGATATATTCTAAAAAGGCATTTACCATAGCCCAACATATTGAGCAGCTAAAAGAGCGCGGGCTTACTATAACAGACAAACCTTTGGCAGCGCATTATTTAGCCCATATAAGTTATTATCGCTTGGCAGGTTATTGGTGGCCTATGCAAGCAGATAAAGAAGAACATGTTTTTAAGCCGAACAGTAAATTTGAAGATGTAATCAGTCTGTATAATTTCGATAGAGAATTGCGTATCCTTCTTTTTGAAGTAATTGAAAAAATTGAAATCAGCCTGCGTACAAAACTAATCTACCATTTATCGTTAGAGTTTGATGCCTGGTGGTTTCAGGATACAGATTTATTTATAGATGCACAGGCTTTAATACAAACGCTTGCAGCCATACAAGAAGAAATAGAAAGATCTAAGGATACATTCATTAAAGAACACAAAAAGAAATATAAAGATGACTTACGTTTTCCGCCTGCTTGGAAAACATTAGAACTAACAAGCTTTGGTGGCTTATCTAAATTATATGGTAATTTAAGGAACAATATAGAATCAAAAGATATTATCGCAGCAGAGTTTGGGGCAGTTAATCATACCTTTTTACCAAGTTGGTTACAATCTATTGCTCAAATAAGAAACTACTGCGCTCATCATAGTCGTTTATGGAATAAAAATTTACCGGGCACTCCAAAAATATTACCTAAACCACCATACCCGTGGGTTAAAAATGTGCCGCTTGATACGCAAAAACTGTATCTTCATTTATGTATTATGAGGTATATGCTAAATATTATTGTGCCAAAAAATAAATTCAATATAGAATTAAATGCATTGCTACTAAAATACCCAAGCGTTGATGCTAGTGCACTTGGGTTTAAAACAGATTGGCAAAAAGAAGCCCTTTGGCTATGACAGTACAATCAGAAGCTATATTAGAAAATACTTTTATCAAGCAATTGCTTGGTTTAGGCTATGCTTCTGTTACTATAAAAGATGCCGATGGCTTGCTGGCAAATTTAAAAACACAATTAGAGGTTTTTAATAAAACAATTTTTACCAATAAAGAATTTGAAGCCATTGTAAACCATCTGGCTAAAGGCAATGTATTTGAAAAAGCAAAAACTTTACGAGATAGGTTTCAGTTTAGTAAAGAAGATGGTACCAATTGCTGGATACGTTTTTTTGATAGCGAAAAATGGGCAAATAACATTTACCAGGTAACCAATCAAATAGCACAAGAGGGCAATTACAAAAACCGATACGATGTTACCATTTTAGTAAATGGGTTGCCATTGGTGCAGGTAGAATTAAAACGCAGCGGTATAGAAATTAAAGAAGCCTTTAACCAAATTAATCGTTATCAACTGCAATCGTTTTGGAGCAACTATGGTTTGTTTCAATACGTACAGTTATTTGTTATAAGCAATGGCGTAAACACAAAATACTTAGCCAACAACCGCTTGCAATCGGTTAAGCAAACTTTTTATTGGGCAGATGAGAATAACCGCAATACTACGGAGCTTAGTGCCTTTACCCATTCTTTTTTAAACACTAATCATTTAGGTAAGTTCATATCGCATTATGTGGTAATGAACGAAACCTTTAAAAACATGATGGTGTTGCGCCCATACCAATACTTTGCTACCGAAGCAATTATTAAGCATGTAGAAAACAGTAATGATAATGGGTATATATGGCATACAACAGGTTCGGGTAAAACATTAACCTCGTTTAAGGCCAGTCAAATTATTATGGATTTGCCCCAGGTACACAAAGTTGTATTTGTGGTAGATCGTAAAGATTTGGATTACCAAACCATGCAGGAGTTTAACAGTTTTAAAAAGGGAAGTGTAGATGTAACCGATAATACAGCCTCTTTAGTAAATCAATTAAATGATGATACTAAATTGGTGCTTACCACCATACAGAAACTAAACAACGCCATTACAAAAGCACATTACGAAAATAAATTAGGTAACTTAAAAGATAAAAAAATAGTATTTATTTTTGACGAGTGTCATCGTTCCCAGTTTGGCGAAACGCATACACGTATAACTTCTTACTTTACAAATGCGCAGCTATTTGGTTTTACAGGTACCCCCATTTTTGCCGAAAATGCCAATAAAAACGAATTAGGTAAGCGCACCACTAAAGATCTTTTTGGAAACTGTTTGCATAAATATGTAATTACCGATGCCATACGCGACCAAAATGTATTGAAATTTGGTATAGAGTATGTAGGTAAATACAAACAAAAAGGCAATACCTTTATTGATATTGAAGTAGAAGATATTGATAAAGAAGAAGTATTAAATGATGAAAAACGCTTAGACAAAATTGCGGATTACATTATACACTACCATAATACCAAAACATTCAACAGGCAATTCTCGGCTTTGTTTGCTGTAAACAGCATAGAAAACGTAATTAAATATTACGATATTTTTAAACGTAAAAAAGATGCTGGCCAACATGATTTGCGCATAGCCACCATATTTACCTATGGCGCTAATGAAGAAAATGACGAAGCACAAGATTTTTTGCCAAGTGATGAATTGCCCATGGCGGCAGAACCTGCCGCAATTTATAAAACAAGCCATACCCGTGATAAATTAGAACAATACATTGCTGATTATAATGCCATGTATGGTACTGCTTTTAATACAAAAGATGGTGTTGCTTTTGAAAACTACTTTAAAGACATTAGCAAACGTTTAAAAGACCGCGAAAAAGAAAGTTTTAATGATGAGAAAGACCGACTGGATATAGTGCTGGTAGTTAATATGATGTTAACCGGTTTTGATGCTAAAAAAGTAAATACGTTATACGTAGATAAACACTTAAAACATCATGGCTTATTACAAGCCTACTCGCGCACCAACCGCATTTTAGGCGAATTGAAATCTCAGGGAAATATTGTATGTTTCCGTAATTTGAAAGCCGCTACCGATGAATCTATCACCTTATTCTCTAATAAAGATGCTGTTGAAGATATTTTAATTCCACCTTATCAGGTTATCGTAAAAAAGTTTAAAGAGGCGCTAAAAACCTTATTAACTGTTGTGCCTACTTGGCAAAGCGTTGATGAACTTGTAACCGAAGAAGATGAATTAGCTTTTGTGCAAGCTTTTAGAGCTTTGTTACGCGCCAAAAATGTATTGCAATCTTACACCGATTTTAGTTGGAATGATTTGGGTATTGACGAACAAACGTTTGAAAACTATAAAAGCAAATACCTCGATTTATACGATAAAGTAAAAGAAGATCATAGAAAAGAAAAGACTTCTATACTGGATGATGTTGATTTTGAAGTAGAGTTGATACATAAAGATACCATTAACGTAGCCTATATAATAAAGCTACTGGCTAAATTAAAAGCAGCCAAAACCTCTGATGCTCAAAAGCAGAAAAAGGCTATTATGGATTTACTAGGTGGCGATATAGAATTAAGAAGCAAACGCGAGTTGATAGAAAAATTTATAGAAGAGAATTTGCCACACATAGATAATGCCGATAACATACAAGACGAATTTGAAAAGTATTGGCAAGAACAAAAAGTATTGGCATTGGGCAGGCTATGTGATGAAGAGCATTTAGACAAAGAACAATTTAAGGCTTTAATAGATGCTTATATTTTCAGCGGCCAGGATCCGATGAGAGATGAAGTGCTGAAATGTTTAGGAGACAGGCCAAGCGTTTTAAAAGCCCGTGATATCGGTGAGCGTATCATTCATAAAATGAAAGAATACGTGGAAGTATTTATTAATGGAATGGCTGCATAATATAGTTGCAGTAGCAATAACTTGTTAAGCGCAAGTTAATTTATTTCTCAGTTCTGATATTTGATTTCACTCACGCTATAAATAGTTCATCGCACGCCACAATTCATTCATTGCGTGCTGTAATTCATTTCTCTGTCTCTATAATTAATTTTCTGCGCGCTATACTTGGTTTTGCATCCGCTATATTTAGTTCATCGCAAGGTATATTCCAGTTATTGCGCGCTATGTTCCATTTCTCAGCTGCCACAATTGTTTTCTCGCGTGCTGTAAATGGTTTCGCGCACGCTATAAATGAAGCAGCAGCTACTATAAATAAATATTTTTTATTGTCGTTTAATTTTTGGCACGCCCTTTGTGTTACTAACCACAACAAGTTTGCAAGCTTATAAATAACAAACACATGAATACATTTTTAAACTACTACTGCTTGTTTTTATTACCTCGTTTTAAAAACAACGGATTTTTCCTCTAAGGCTCTTTTCATTCGATACCGCAAAAGGCAGCCGTATAAAATAGAATTTAAAATCGTTCGTATTTATGTACAACCGGCTTTTATAAGTTTGGTATAAACACGGGCACAAAACAAAAAAAATGAGCACAACAATCAATTATATACCTACCGGCGATGCTGATAGGCTTATCTGGTTCGGAAATTTCCAGTCAAAAATTTCTATATACGCAGTAAGCGTTGGTATAACCGCTGCCGAGGTTACTTCGGTGCAAAAAGATTATGCCATGTTCCTATACATTATGAACATACTCGAAATTTATAAGCAAACGGTAAACAACCTGGTAGCTTATAAAAGTTTGCTGAAACATGCTGTTAACCAACAGCACTTAGGCGCTATACCTACCCTACCCGCTTTAGGCACAGCACCTGCTGCAGTTACCGAAGGCGTGTTTGATAGGGTTAGTTTGTTGGCCAAACGTATAAAAGCCAGTATAAACTATACTGATGCCATGGGGCAAGACCTTGGTATAATTGCGCCCGTAGTTCATGTAGACCTAAACAACCTGCAACCTTTACTAACCATAACCTTAGATGCAGGCAGGCCACACATAAAATGTAACAAAGGTGTTACAGATGGTATAGACCTATATGTTGATAGAAATGATGGTGCAGGTTTTTTATTACTGGGCCGTCTTTTAAAACTAGATTATATAGATGTGGCTAACTTACCAAGTACCACCCCCATTGCCGAGTGGGATTATAAAGCCATATATGTTATTGGCAACGATAACGTAGGCCTTATGAGTGCCGTGGCAAGTGTGTTGGTAAAAAAACTGTAAACGGTTTTTGTTTCTGCTAAAAGCCTGCTCTACGAGCGGGCTTTTTTATTTACTTCTTTTTCTTTTAGGTTTTACATGATAAACCCATCATGTATAGTTTCTTTACATGATAAACGTATCATGTATAAATTTAATCATTATCTTTACATGATAAAAGGCTCAGGTATAAACTCTTTACATGACAAAAAAAGCAAAACCCATAAAAATAGATAACGAAAAACCGTTTAACAAGCTACCACTTTTACCCCCCGCAATGGCTACCGTTGAAACAGTAAAGGTGCTTCGCCAGCTTGTAAAATCTTCTATTGCTTTGGCAGAATTAAAAGGTTCGGCTAAAATATTACCTAATCCCGAAATTCTATTAAACGCCGTTATATTAAAAGAAGCCCGTGCCAGTTCGGAAATTGAGAATGTAATTACTACACAGGATAAATTATACCAAGCCTTATCTTCTAAAGGGGCGCAAATAGATAGTGCCACCAAAGAAGTATTGCGTTACCGTGAGGCTATGCTTTACGGTTTTCATTTCATTAAAAAGAAAGGCTTTTTAAGTAGCAATTCCATTATAGAAATTCAAAAAATATTAGAGGAAAATAACGCAGGCATACGTAAACTTACGGGTACTGCCCTAAGAAACGCCGCTACGGGCAAAGTAATTTATACGCCGCCCGATAATATAGAAAGCATAAGCCGTTTAATGACAAACCTCGAAAAGTACCTAAACGAGCAAGATGAAATTTCGCCGCTTATAAAAATGGCTGTTCAGCATTACCAGTTTGAAAGCATACACCCGTTTTATGATGGCAACGGTCGTACTGGGCGCATCATTAATATTCTGTATCTTATAATGAATGGTTTGCTTGAAACACCTGTATTGTATTTAAGTGCTTACATTATTGATAACAAAGTAGATTATTACCGTTTATTGCAGGAAGTACGCACAAAAGATAATTGGGAAGCGTGGGTATTATATATTTTAAAAGGAATAGAGCAAACCGCAAATGAAACCATTGCACAGGTAAATGAGATTAGCCAACTCTTTATAAAAACACAGGAATTTGTAAAGAAGAATGCACCTAAGTCATACAGCAAAGAATTAATTGAGCTATTGTTTGAACATCCTTATTGCAAAAGTGAATATCTAACAGAGCGTTTAGGCATATCACGTATAACAGCCTCTAAATATTTAAAGGAACTTGAAAGTATAAAAGTGCTTCAAACAAAACAAGTTTGGAAAGAAACGCTATACATAAATACCAAGCTGTTTGATTTGCTTAAAAAGTAGTATTTTTACTCATAGTTGTACCCTATTTGTACCTCGAAACATGAAAACCCTTATAAACACTACGGTAGTTACATTTTGTATCGGAAAGTAACCAATACAAAATAAACAAACACTAAACTTATTAAAAACCACTAATAGCCTAATAAATACAGCTATTCCTGTTAATCACTTGTTCTAAGTATATGCTACGTAATAATTCTTATTACGACATATTGCTTTAATTATTCTGTTATAATGAGTTTAAATAGGTATTATTTTTAATTTTAGCATCAGTATAAAAACGAATTGAAATACATAGATGCCAACATTTTCAAAAAAACACCAAGAGACATAACAAAGTTTTAAACGATGGAAGAAAATAACAATTTTATTATTTACAATAACCCTAATGGCGAAGTAAGGGTTGATGTTTTTGTTCAAGACGAAACAGTTTGGCTTACCCAAAAATCGCTTGCTGAGTTATTTGATACATCCACCCAAAATATTACAACCCATCTTAAAAACATATACGAAGATGCTGAATTACAAGAAAATGCAACTTGTAAAGAAATTTTACAAGTTCAAATAGAAGGCAAAAGAGAGGTATCTCGAAATACTAAAT
>JBDTJJ010000335.1:0-4999 GCA_039935895.1 Bacteroidia bacterium
CTATACCTAGCGGCTTCACAGCCACATCTGGCACAACAACCAATGTTATTACTTTAGCAACCACATCGGCAACAGCAACCGGCGGTTTATATGTTTCTGCTATGAATAATAATGGCTGTGGAAACGGAGTATCAAGCGGTTTAAATATTCAGGTAGATCAACAACCATCTACGCCAAATGCAGGGCCAGATCAACCACTTGTTTGTATTGGAAATGCTTTTTTAAATGCATCTGCTGTTAGCAGTCCTGATGCCGGGCAATGGAACTGGCTTAGCGGAACACCTGTGCCATCTATAGGCACAACAACTGTAAACAGCACTTCTATAAGTGGCTTAACAAGCCCTAATACTTATAAATATATTTGGACTGTTACCCGCAGCGGAAGTGTTTGTCCGGCAAAAAAAGATACCGTTAGCATTACTACCAACTGGGCAAGTATTAGTTGCCAACCAGCAGCAGCGTTTTCTTTTGGTCCGGCAAGCGATGTAGCCAGTAATGATATTTGCTTTGGTACTATAACTAATTTTACCGATTTATCTATTAGTGCCAATCAATGGTTTTGGGATTTCAATTATAATGGTAGCGTACCTAACATAACTTCCAATGCACAAAACCCTTCTTATACTTATTCTGCAACAGGTACTTACACCGTTTACTTACGTATTTATAGCAATCTTACTAGTCAGTTTTACAACACAACCCAAGTAATTAATGTAATAGGTGCACCGGTAGCTCCGGCTACTATTTTTGGTACAACAAGCGGTATTTGCGCTGGTAGTGTAAGTCAATATGTATATTCAATAAGCAATGTAACTTATGCAACTTCTTATAATTGGAGTGTTCCTTCAGGAGCTAATATTGCAGCTTATCCTTCATCAACTTCTATTGCCACTAAGTTTGGTAATAATGCAGTAAATGGTAATGTTACCGTGTCGGCAGCTAACTCTTGTGGAACCAGTGCATTGGCTACTTTATCTGTTACAATTAATCCGCTACCATCTGCCGCAGGTATTATTAACGGCGCAGCTGCTGTTTGCCAAGGACAGAATAACGTTACGTATAGTATATCTCCAATTGCAAATGCAACCGGTTATACTTGGACAGATTTAAACGGAAATGCAACAAGCGGAACATCAACAAGTGCTACTTACAGCATTGGTACATCTGCTACAAACGGAATAATTACCGTACAAGGTACTAATGCCTGTGGAGTAGGAGTATCAAGCAATTTAAATGTAACGGTAAATCCTTTACCTAATGGGGCAAGCACTATTTTAGGTTCGATAAATGTAAATATTTGTCCGGGTCCGGATACCATACAATACATTGTATCAACCATTGCTAATGCAAGCTCTTATAACTGGGTGTTTCCTGGAGGAACAAATGTTGTTGGCGGAAATAGTAAAGATACCTTGAAAGTTGTTTTTCCTAACTCGGCTGGCGGTAATCAATTAATAAGCGTAAATGGAGTAAATGCCTGCGGAAATGGCACAACGGCTAATTTAAGTGTTCAGATAAATACACCAAGTACACCGCAAATATGTATGGTAACAGTAGATTCTTTATCAATGCATAACATTATTTATTGGGATAAAACAACCGTAACAGGTGCAGACAGCTTTAAAATTTACAGAGAAAATTCAACAAATACCTATACCCAGATTGGTACAGTAAGTTACCACTCTTTAAGTGAGTATCATGATTTTGGCTTTGATCCAAACACAACTACTACTCGTTATAAAATATCTGCAATAGATAGCTGTGGGAATGAGAGCCCGCAAAGCTACTACCATGCTACTATTTATGTAGCTACTTTAGGTGGTGGACAATTTAACTGGAACTCTTACCTAATTGAAAGTTCGGCTAACCCGGTAAGTAATTACGTACTGATGCGAGATTCTAATAACACAGGTACTTTTGTACAAATAGCTATTACATCGGGTAACTCAAATACATTAAATGATGTTAACTATGCAAACTATCCTAACGGACAATGGTATGTAGATGCATTAGGTTTTAATTGCACACCTAACTTACGTCTTGCCGGCGGTGGAAATAACAGCACTATGGCAGCTAAAATTAAATCGCACAGTAACCAGGCAAATAATAGAGGGACGGGTATTAGTAAAATTAACGGAGGTAATCAGGTATCGGTTTATCCTAATCCAACTACCAATGTTGTAAATATAAGTTTTGCAAAAACAACTAATAAGGCGACTATAAAAATTACTTCTTTACTAGGCAGCGAAGTTTATAACAGTGGGCCATTAACAATATCTGGCAATAATATAACTGTTGATATTAGTGATTTGGCAAATGGATCCTACTTAGTGCAAATTATTACCGATAATATAACTGAAATTAAAAAAATTGTGAAACAATAATATTAGTTACACAAATAATAAAAAAATCCTTAGTAAATTTTACTAAGGATTTTTTTGTTTTAGAATTTCTCAAACAACTTTAAGAATTCTTCTTTTTTTCTTACAGCAACGCCAATTTTCATTTCGTTGCTTATGCTTATTATCGAATCATTGCGTACATATTTTTTTATGTAATTAAGATTGATGATCCAAGATTTGTGGCAACGAAAAAATAATTGCGGATTTAAAATCTCATCAAACTCTTGTCATGTTTTATGATTTGTAGTGTTGAAAAGTTAGTTTTTTTAGTCAGTTTAAAATTAGCACTTCTTACATAAGCTATTGCTACCTTAGTTATTATTTGCGTAGGTATAAAAGAAAAAAGTGTAGAAAAAAAAACTATTTTCTACACTTTTTTATGATAGTCTCAAAACACACAATTTTAAACATTATATCAATATTTCAAAATAGGATGTGAGTTGTTTATTTGTTAATAATTATTTTTTTAGTGCTTGTTGTTGTTTCTGAAATAAATTGAAGAAAATAAATTCCGTTGGGAAGGATGCTAAGATCTAACTTTTTTGTTTTTTTACCTGAACAACTGTAGTTCTAATTCTTCCATAAACGGATAGTCCTTTAACGAAACATTATTTCTGCAGGTTCCATGCAGTTTCGTAATCTGTATTGGCAAGCTCTTTTGATTTAATATCTTTAAGGGCTTTTGCTAAAACGGTTACAAAATCGGCTCGGCGAACTATTTTTTCAAGTTCTTCTGCATTAATTGTGCCGGCGGTATGATACACTTTAGCGTCATTTCTGCCCGTGTTATCTAACCCATTGGCAGAAAAATATTCTACCTTTAAACCGATATGTTCGGATGGAACTCCTTTTCCGGTTATAGTTCCGGAGTAGTAAGTAGTACCGGCAGCCAAGTTATTCGCTTTACCAATCAATTCGAAAGTAAGTTTGGGAGTCAGCACTCCAAAATCACCATCACGCTGCGCGCTAAAACTTAGCGTTAAATTTAGGAGTGCATCTACGCCAACTTCATTCATTATCTTTTCTAAGGTAGAGTTTGATCCTAAACCCTCTGTTAGCGGAAGTATGGAAGAGAGTGTCTTGCTGCCTCCAAAACCGCTGATAAATTCCTTGTTAGAGTTTGTATTTTCCTTGGCCAAACGAGAAAGAGATTTATACGAAGTGGTTTGCACAACGGCATCAGGAGGTAAAATGGTTGCCTTTAACTCAGATTGAATAACGGCACAAATCTGCGGATAGATTTTAGCTAGTACTTCATTCCATACCTCATTGGTTTGTGGAGGAAAAGTTACAGTGGTTAACTTGGTGGTTTGCGATTCATTTTTAGCCTTATTTTCTTCCTGGGTAATTACAGATGCTTCAGAAAGAGTTTGCCCCTCTATGGTAAAATTATAAAGACCAATTTTTTTCAATTGCTGAATTGACCTGCTTGTAAAAGCTCCCGGTTTAAAAAAATCATAATTCATTTCACCATCCTTAAGTTCTTCTTTAGCTTTTGCAGTTAAACCAAGATTAAGTTCAGGCTCTTTTGAAATGCTCACAAATTTACCGTCCTCATAAGTATTTTTATAGTCAACAATTCCAAATGGGCCGCTTAATGAAGTTGCCTTGGCTTCGCTCTCCACGCCAACGGTTAAAAAACTCTTTTTATAACCATAAATAGCTTTTCCTGCAGGTTTGATATTTATATTTCGGAAAGCAGCTGCTGGAATAATAATTTTTGATCCCTTGCGGATATAACACACATCATATATACTCTTAATGCTCATTTGGTTAATTGCAAGGCTTACCTTTAATAAACTATTATCAGGAAGTTCTGCATCATCTAGCTGAACTTCTACATCTTTAGAAAGATCTAATTCTATTTTATCAGTTTGGCCGTTAACCGACAGAACCTTGAGGTGTTTTTTTGAAGGCTCTATCATAAAGCTTGATTTTTGCCCCGTAGAGGTAGTGATCTCTACCTTTCTTGCCGCTGAATTAGGACTTGAAAAGGCAGCATACATACCAGAAGTTATATATTCTGCAGGTTGACCATCTACCATAACCGTTCCGTCAATTTTTACATACTTGGCTTCATTTTTTTTTGTAAAGGCAAAAAACACCGCATCACCGCCGCTAATCCAGCCGTTAAAGAAGGTTTGCGATATGGTGCCAAGTTCTTTGGGTGTAAGGTTGCTTGAAACGATTACCAGCACCGGAGACACTTCTTCAAGGTTTGCTGATAATACATCATTTCCTTTGCCAGTCATTTTAGCTAATTTAGCAATGCTTTTGGTGAAAATATTTTGTCCGTAACTAAATTGAGTGATAACTAGTAAGGCGAGTATTAATTTTATTTTCATGCTTTATTTTTTTAATTTATTTCTGAATAATAGTTTTTGAGTTTGAATTGATTTGCCCTGCGTTATTAGGAATAACTAGATTCAGTTTATCAATAATTTGGGCTATTGTACACTACCTATTATTTAATGAAGAAAATGGGACAATTACCCATTTTTCTTCATTAAAAGACTTTAAATAATCGTTAATATTATTTATTAATAATTATTTTTTTAGTGCTTGTTGTTGTTTCTGAAATAAATTGAAGAAAATAA
>JBDTJJ010000336.1:0-3533 GCA_039935895.1 Bacteroidia bacterium
CAATATGGAAGCCTCTTTTTACATAAACCACGAAAGACCTCTAGCTGAAACAAAACTGTTTAATAATAAAGAGAAAGCCATGGAGTGGCTTAATCAAAAAGTGGAAGCTTTTTTACATACTTCTTAAAACTTAATTTTTAGACCTCCGTTTATAGAAAAGTACGTTGGAATAGTTTTTATACCTGCAGTATTAGACAAGTTATTGACGCTATATCTAAATCCAGCATCCACCGTAAAATATAGTTGTTTAAATAATTTTACATCTCCACCTAAACCTAACATTAGTAAAGCATTTGCCTTAGTTGTAGTAATTTGATTAAATGAAACATTATTAGTTACGTGTTCTTTTATAATAGACAGGTTTGTTTTTTCCGATAAGACAAACATCCCGCTTACGCCAAGAGAAGTATAAAGATTTATTTTTTTTCTATTCAAATAATAAAATTTTGCTTCTATTGGAATGACCAATGTATTAATCTTAGATGTGTAACTATAGTTTGCCTGAAACATAGTTACAGGGGCCATTGGAGAAAAACCTTGCAGCATAGTGTTTTTATCAAC
Source organism: Bacteroidia bacterium (assembly GCA_039935895.1). Taxonomy (GTDB): domain Bacteria; phylum Bacteroidota; class Bacteroidia; order B-17B0; family Aurantibacillaceae; genus PALSA-968. The sequence continues at coordinate 562 of JBDTJJ010000336.1, forward strand.
TGCCATTGGACCAAAAGAGGAATAAAAAATAAAATCGCTCGTTAAATTTTTATTAAAATAAAAAAGTGTAGCATCTTGTTTTGCGATAAAATAACTGTAATTAACTCCAAGAGAAACGCTTATTTTTTTAAATAGCCTGTACTCTATTTTTAGATTTGTATGATAAGTTATTGGCTGTTTTTCACCACTATTATCAAACAAACTATTGTGAATGTTTTTTAAAAAGATATTTGGTCCACCAGTTATTGCGAGCGACCACCTGTTTAATAAAGGTAATTCGTTTACACTATCTTTTTTTGCTATAGGATTATTTGTTGTTACCGAATCTGTTTTTAAAGAGACACTATCTTTTTTAACCATGGCAATATTTTCGATAACGCCTTTTTGCGAGGAATCTTTCGGAACAATAACTGCAATTTGATCTTTTACTACTGTGTTTTCAGTAACTCCTGCGGACAAATTGTTAATCGAGTTTTTAATTGTATTGCCTTCTTTGGGCTGCGGCAAATCATTTTTTAAATCATTCAGTTTGTTTTGATTGGGAGTGAATGCCAGTTTTTCTTTTGGTAAATTTGAATTTGCTTTGTTGCTATTAATTGCAGGAACATTATTATTATTATTCTGAAAATAATTGGCTTTTTTACTTATAAATGTTACTTCGTTTTTCGCTATTAAATTTGGCTCGTTTTCTTGATGCGAGGCTTCTTTAAGTTGTTTGTTGTTTTTAGCAACTAACAAATTTCTCTTTATAAATGCACCCGCAAAACCGTTTTGTTTTATTTGCTGCAACACTTGTTGTGTTTGGCTCTCAGAGACCTCCACATAATAATGTGTAATACTATTATTATCTACCACAGATTTTATATTTAACCCGGTTTTATCAAATACAGTTTTATCAATTTGGTTTTTAAACGCACCTAATTGAATTTTTATTGTATTTATTTTTTCTTCATTTACAGCTTCTTTTTCGGTAATATTATTTGATGCTTCTGCGGGTACAAGACTTTCTTTTTTAGTTTTTTCAAAAATCATTTCTTTTGCAACAGCCGTTTTAGGGGCGCGTGTTTCTTCTTTGTTCAGCATAAAAAAATATATTGAAATACTTGCACCCATAAAAATTAACCCACAAAAAATTAACCAGAAAAACCCACGTTTCTTTCGCCCATCTTTATTTAAAGAATGTTCTATTTGTTGCCACACTTTATCAGATGGCAGCATAGATGAGTCCTTCAGCGTATCGCTAAAAAACTCTTCAAAGCTATCAAGTTCATTATTTGAGATTGGCTTACTCATGTTTTAATTCTATATCTAAATATTTATGCAACAATGTTTTTAAAAATACTTTTGCTTTTGATAATTGGCTTTTCGACGTTCCCTCTGCAATACCAAGCATTTCGGCAATTTCTTTATGAGAATATCCTTCAATAACATACATATTAAAAACTGCCTTGTAACCATCGGGTAACATACGCACCATTTTTAAAAGCTCTTTTTCGTTTAATTTACTGGTTATATCAAGTTCACTTTCTGGTGATTCTAAAATGTTTTCTACATCTTCAAAAACATGCATCTGTTTGTTTTTTCGGATATGCTCTATGGCTGTATTTACCATGATACGACGCACCCAGCCTTCAAAGGAGCCCTCAAACTTAAATGTGTTTATATACTTAAAAACCTTAATAAAGCCATCTTGTAAAACATCTTCGGCTTCTTCGCGACTTTTACAATAACGAAAGCAAACAAATAGCATTTTACCCGAAAACGTTTCATAGAGTTTTTTTTGAAACTCGCGCTTTCCGGCTACACAGCCTTTTATTATGTTGTGGTCAATATTCACCCTATCTATCAAAGATGTAAATTAAAGCCAGAAGGTTGCCTATAAATAAATTTATTATTAGGGCAACCAAAACAAGGTTCTGACACTCTATATTAAAAACAAACCACATGAAAACAAAAACACTACTCTTATCAAGCCTACTAGTTATACCAACTATGGCTTTGCTTACATCTAGCACAATTGATTCTAATGGAAAACTGGGCAATTCTGGTGCTCTTGGAGAAAGCACTTGTTCGCAATCTGGTTGTCACGGTGCCGGAAACGGAAGCAGTAGCACAGGTGGTTTAGCAGATAATGCGGGCCCAGGAAACATAACTTTAACCTCAACACCGGCTTTAACAGCTAATAATTATGTGTCCAACACGGTTTATCACATAACAATTACAGTCAGCGAAACGGGAAAAAGCCTTTTTGGTTTTGATTTTGAAGCCCTTGATAATAGTGGAAATACAAATGCTTCGATTAATAATTCGGTGGGTACGGTTACTATTACAGATGCTACACATACGCGTAAAGGACAACCTTTTGGCACAGGGCGACTTACGGTTACACATCAACACAACGGAGGTGCGTTTGCAAACTCGGCCACATTTAATTTTGATTGGACGGCACCTGCTTCAGGAACTGTAAATTTTTATTATGATGGTAACGCTGTAAATAATGATGGATTGGCAAATGCACAAGATAATGTATATGCTAAAACTCTTCAATTAACGCCTGCATTAGCCACTAATATAAATGCGGTTAATGCTACAAATTTTGCGGTAGAAACATATCCCAATCCCATTAATGATGTTTTTACTATTCGTTTTCAAATAGATAGAACACAAAATGTAGATGCACAATTGTTTTCGGTTGATGGGAAGTTAATTAAAAACTTATTTAACACAAAAGCGCCTGCGGGTTTATTTACCGAAAGTTTTTCTGCCGAAGGAATAACAAAAGGACTTTACTTATTAAGAACTACCATTGGAGGGCAAACACAAACGAAACGAGTTTTTGTAAACTAAAACTACAAACAAGCTGTTCTGCCGCCATCAACAGGCAAATTTATGCCGTTAATGTATGCCGCAGCCGGACTCGCTAAAAACGCAACTGCATTGGCAATTTCGGCTGCTTCGGCAAAACGTTTCAT
>JBDTJJ010000337.1:0-6367 GCA_039935895.1 Bacteroidia bacterium
TCATCATGTTGATACATGGTTTCGTATTGCGGATAATCATCGTGAAATTCCATACTCATAATTACAGTTTTTAGTTGTTGATATTGAATTTAATTTTTTATAGTAGATAAAAGAAGGTAAATACAAATACCCAAACCAAATCTACAAAGTGCCAATAAAGAGCTACTTTTTCAACCATTTCATAATGACCGCGTTTTTCGTACGTGCCAATTAATACGTTAATAAATATGATACAGTTAATCATTACACCACTAAATACGTGAAACCCGTGAAACCCTGTAATAAAGAAGAAGAAGTTTGCAAACTGAGGCACGCCATACTCGTTATATGTCATGTTAGCACCGTGAATTAATTTTGTTACATATTTACCTTGGTCGATATCCCAAACCTGACGCATAGCACCAGTTGCAGAACCTTCAATAAAATGATACCACTCCCAAGCCTGAGAGCCAACAAACATAGCCCCACCAATAATAGTTAAGAATAACCAAAGAGTAACTCCTTTTCTGTCGTTACGATGCCCAGCTTCAACTGCTAATACCATAGTAACCGAACTCATAATTAATATAAACGTCATTAAACCAACATACGCCAAAGGAATATGTGCTTTTATCATCGGAAAGTGTGTAAATACGTTTTCAGCGACTGGCCAAACGCTTTCGTATTTATGGCGAATAAAGCCATACGCACAAAGCAAGCCGCTAAAAGTTAAGGCATCTGATACAAGGAAAAACCACATCATCATTTTTCCGTAACTTACTCGGAACGGCGACTGACCACCATGCCAAGCTGTTTTTTCGTCAATTTCTACTGCGTGCGACATATATTATTGTTTATAAAATTTTTACTCGATTAAAAACGTCTGCAATTTTAGCGAAATAAATACAAAAAAAGAAATAAAATAACCCATAATATATCTAAAAAGTGCCAAAATGTACCGCAAAGTGTTAAACCTAAATGATTTTGAGGGGTGTACTTGTTTTTTAACGATTTAATAGATGTTATAAAAAGAGCAATTAACCCTGCAAAAATGTGCAAAAAGTGCATAAAAGTTATCACATAAAGTATAGAACCCGAAAGGTTGCTAGATCTGCCCGAAAAAACAATTCCATTGGTATAAAGGGCTTTCCAGGCTTCTATTTGAGAAAAACAAAAACCAATTCCTAATAAAAAAGTAAGTAGCATAGCAACTTTAAGCTTAGCTGTGTTACCACTTTTAATAGATTGCTGTGCCCAAAACATGGTGCCGCTGCTTAAAATAATAATGGCTGTGCTTACAAAAAATAAAGCCGGAAGATTAAATGTTAGCCAGTGGCCGTTACCCTGAATAACAAGATAATAACTACAAAAGGCGGCAAAAAATATAACCATACTGGCCATAGCCCAATACAAAAGCTGTTTTTTAGCCTTGGCGGTGGCTAATAATTCGGTGGTGTTAACGTCTATTTCCATATAGCTCCAAACATGATGATTAATTGAACAAGCGGCAAATATAAAAACGAACCAAACATAAGCTTACGTGCCGATGGAATATCCATTTTATAATACAATGTTAAGGCTTGTGCCATAAAAAACAAGCCACATAAAAACGTAAACATACCGGCGGCCCAACTGCTAAAACCAAAAATATTAGGCATTAAACTTACCGGAATTAAAAATAAGGTGTAAACTACAATTTGAAAAGCAGAACTTTTATCTCGTCCGCCAAGAGAAGGAAGCATAAAAAAACCTGCTTTTCTATAATCATCGTGACTAACCCAAGCAATGGCCCAAAAATGAGGAAATTGCCACATAAATTGTACGGCAAATAATATCCAGGCAAAAAAAGTTATTTCTCCAAAGCCTTCTGTAGCAGCAACTGCACCAATTAGCGTAGGCATCGCCCCCGGAAAAGCACCCACAAAAACTGAAAATGGGGTAATGCGTTTTAAAGGAGTGTAAACCCCAGCATAAAGCACAACTGATAAAGCACCTAATAAACCAGATAAAATATTGATGCAGAAAGATAAAATAAAAGTACCGCCAAGTGCGCATAAAGTGCAAAATATAATAGCTTCTATAGGAGATAAAATGCCTAAGGGAAGTGGCCTTTTACATGTACGAGTCATTAATTTATCTAACTCTCTTTCAATAGTTTGGTTAAATCCGTTGGCTCCGGCAGTAACTAAAAAACCACCACAAACAATAGCTGCAATTTTTTGCCAACTGATAACCTCTGCAACAGTAAGATAACTAATAACTGCCGAAAGCACTACTAAAAAGGATAATCTAAATTTGGTAAGGTTAATAAAGCCTTGTGCCTTAGAATAGCTGACTGCAATGGGTTGAGCAGCGGTTGATATTTCTGTTTCGACTTGTGTCAATTTTATAAAGTGGGCAAATTTAAGTATTTAAACCGCTTTATTTAATCTCTTTTGTAATTTAAACTGGTTTTATACATGATTTTTTTCGAGATATATTATTTTTGATTGTAAATTGCATACATATTTCACTTAAAATAATTTTTACAATAAATCCTAAACCAATTTTTGATGATAAAATATTTACGCCTCTTTGCACTTATTGCAGTCGCCAATTTTAGTTCAAACGCCCAACAATGCTTAAGCACCGGGTTTTGTACTAATATTACTAATCAGCATCAATATCCAACAACAACATTTTCAACCACATCATCTACCTGGCAATTGGTTAATGCTTATATGAATGCAGATAATTACACCCTTTTTAGTGTCGTTTTGGGCAATACATACGAGTGGAGTTATTGCGAAACACACCAAGGAGTATCAACCGCTTGGGATGCGCAATTAACCTTATCTAATAACAGTTCTGGTGCAAATATTTGCTTTAGCGATAATTCTTGTGGTGCATCGGGCAACGCGCCTTACATTAGTTGGGCAGCCACGTTTACCGGGGTAGTTAAAGTATTAACTAGTCAATATAACTGCGCGAGTAATTCGGGCGCTCCTTACAATACATTAATGTGGAGGATGGCAAACGGAACGCCAAGTACGTTAATTGAAGGTGTTGATGTTTCAAGTTATGAAGGTTCTATTAATTGGACGAGCGTTAAAGCTGCTGGCTATAAATTTGCATTTGCCAAAGCAACCGAAGGCTTATCTGTTACAGATGCTTATTTTGTAACCAATCAAGTAAATGGCGTTGCTGCCGGAATGCCCATGGGCGCATATCATTTTGCACATCCGGTAGATAATACCGCAATTGCCGAAGCAAATCATTTTTTAAGCGTAGCCGGAGCTTATATCAAAGCTTGCGAATTGCCACCGGTATTAGATTTGGAGGATCCTCCAAGTGGGCCTTCGTTATCTACTTTTTATACATCTCCTCAGTTAACAGCCTGGGTTCAAACATGGATGTCAACCGTGCAAAGTGCAACAGGCATTACTCCAATTATATACATAGGTCCAAGCAATGCATCGTTTGTTGGCAGTTCGTTAAATACATATGGTTTGTGGATTGATGATTATAACAGCAATGCTAACAACCCACCTGCAAATACTGGGGTTTGGACTAACTGGGAGTTTAAACAATTTTCGTGGACAGGCACTATTCCTGGTATAAGTGGAAGCGGCGGTGTTGATAAGGATGTTTTTCACGGAGATTCTATTGCTTTTAAAACAATGCTTAACTGTGCTACAACTAGTATAGGAGTTCAAAATAATTTTACTAAGGTGGTTGTTTATCCAAATCCAAATAATGGTTTGTTTACCATTCAATCAAGTGTAGAAGGAAATTATAGTATTACAAACGAATTAGGACAAACCATTGAAAACGTAAACCTAAATCCTTCAAACAACTACAGTGTAGAAATTTCTAACCTTGCAGAGGGTGTTTATTTTGTTATTGGAACAGAGCAAAATAATGTTGTAAGAAAGAAAATTGTTGTGGTGAGGTAATGCTTCTATTTTGCATGCACGTTGGTATTACCGGTTTTTTTTAATTCTGTTTACCAAGCCTTTTATTAGTAACAAAGCAAAACGCAACAAACAACAAAAGCGTATAGCCCCAAACTTCGCCACGAGCTGGTGTAATATCACTTAAAATAAAACAATGTAAAAAGAAGGATGCTGTAATAATAGCAAGTACACCTATAAAAATGCGCAGATCTTTCTTCGTAAATTTTAGTTTGGAAAAATTGGCATCTACATAAAATAAAAAAGTAAACAAGGCAAACAAGCGCAAACCAATTAAATTATATTGCATAACCGGTAAAGCAAATGTGTGTACCGTATTTTTTATAGATTGAGGTAAGGTAAAATCTTGTAAGGTGTTCATTCTACTTTCATACCCCCCTGAAAGTGTATTTATAGAAAGTGATGCAGCGATAACAACACCCGCTAATATCATAGTTGAGGTGTTTATTTTTAATTGTGCATAATAAAACTTCTGTAAAAGAAAAAGACCTACAATGGTTAATACACAACAGGCAGCGTTTACTTCGTTTAATCCACCAATGGCAGCAGCGAGTAATAAAACACCTATTGTTTTAAAAAAAGATTTACTTTCTCTCAACAATAAAGAAAATAAAAAAACACAAAGTACAACACTTAATAAATGGTTGTTGGCAGAACTTACCCAAGCCCAAATTTCTTGTCGACCAACAAACAATAAAAAGTATAACGTTGCTGTAAACACAAAAGCAAATGCGATAGACTTTTGTATGCTGACATCTTCTTTTAAAAAAGTTTTAAAATATGTTTTATATAACGTACTAATAGACACCACAAACAACAGCATAATAACAGTAACGTAAATTGCGTAATAAGTATAATTGTGATTTAAAAAGGCAAAAGCAATGGCTGTAATAATATGACTAAACCATCGGCCATTTATATTAGAGAAAAATAATTTTATAGATTCTACAACGCCAAACTTGCTTACAGATTCATCATTAAAACTATCATCAATGTTTGTTAGATAATGAAAGGCATCGTAAAAAAAGAAACATAAAAAACCCGCAACCATAGCTGCGGGTAAAATATATTTTAATAATTTTTGTTTCATTAAAAATTAATCAGCAAACAAAGGATATTTGTTCATCCAAGTGTTGATCTTCGCTTTTGTTTTGGCAAGTTCTTTTGCGTTGTCTTTGTTTTTTAATACATGATCTATTAAGCCAACAATTTTAATGCAATCTTTTTCTTTTAATCCACGAGATGTAATAGCAGGAGAACCAATACGAATGCCTGATGTAACAAACGGAGATTTATCATCAAACGGAACCATGTTTTTATTTACCGTAATATCTGCATGACCTAAAGCAATTTCTGCATCTTTACCACTGATGTTTTTATTTCTTAAATCAATTAGCATGCAATGATTATCTGTTCCACCCGAAATAATTTTATAACCTAATTCTACAAAAGTTTTTGCCATGGCTTGTGCATTTTTAACCATCTGCACGCAATACAACATATACTCGTCAGTTAAGGCTTCGCCGTAGGCAATTGCTTTAGATGCAATCACGTGTTCTAACGGGCCGCCTTGTGTACCAGGAAACACAGCCGAATCAAGTAAAGCACTCATCATTTTAATTTCGTCTTTAGGTGTTTTTTCTCCCCAAGGATTTGAAAAATCTTTTCCAATCATAATCATTCCGCCGCGAGGGCCACGTAATGTTTTATGTGTAGTTGTTGTAACAATGTGGCAATGCGGCAATGGGTCGTTTAATAAACCGCGTGCAATTAAACCAGATGGATGAGAAATATCTGCCATTAACAAAGCACCAACTTCATCAGCAATTTTACGTAGGGTAATATAATCCCAATCTCTGCTATAAGCCGATGCGCCACAAATAATTAATTTTGGTTTTTCAGTAATAGCTGTTTTTCTAAGTGTATCGTAATTGATTTGTCCAGTTTTTTCTTCAACACCATAAAAAGTAGCACGGTATAATTTACCGCTAAAGTTTACCGGAGAGCCGTGTGTTAGGTGTCCACCGTGTGAAAGATTAAATCCTAAAATAGTATCGCCGGGTTTTAAACAGGCTAACATAACTGCCGCATTTGCTTGCGCACCCGAGTGTGGCTGAACATTTGCCCATGCCGCACCAAATAATTCTTTGGCTCTATCAATTGCAATTTGTTCAATTTCATCTACCACTTCGCAACCGCCATAATAACGTTTGTGTGGCAAGCCTTCTGCGTATTTATTGGTAAGGACAGAACCCATTGCTTTCATCACATCATTGCTGACATAATTTTCGGAAGCGATTAATTCTAGGCCGCGTGTTTGACGATCTTGTTCTTTTTTAATTAAAGAAAAAATTTTAGAATCTTTTTTCATGTTTTATTATTGTTGGTTGATATTAGTTTTTGTGTAAAGATACGTTACCGGAATTAAAATCATA
>JBDTJJ010000338.1:0-5152 GCA_039935895.1 Bacteroidia bacterium
CAGCTTTTATACGCTACTTATTTTGGTGGAGCTCAAAGTCATGAACATGTTGATGGAGGGACAAGTCGTTTTGATAAGAAAGGAATTATTTATCAATCGGTTTGCGCAGGTTGCGGAGGCTATTCTCCCGGCACAGTTCATGAAGATTTTCCAATATATCCTCCTAATGCTTGGCCGGGTACACCTGGTACACCTAACCATAATACGCAAAACTATAATTGCAATAATGGTACATTTAAATTTAATTTTGAGTACAATGCACCCAAGGCAGTTATTAAAGATAATTATTCAACGGGTTGCGCACCCTTAACGGTTCAGTTTAATAATAACAGTGTTTCTTATGGAAATTATTTATGGAATTTTGGTGGTGGAGATACTACTTCAACCGTTCTAAATCCGGTAAAAACATATACCGCTGCCGGCACTTATACCGTAACACTTTTGGTAAAAGGAGTTTGTATTGTTGGTTTTGATACTACGCGCACCGTTATAACTGTATTGGCTACTCCGCAGGCAGCTTACACAACTGTTTATGATTCTTGTAAAAATAGTGTAACCATAATTAATACATCTACCATAAGCACAGGTTCTATTATTTATAATTGGAATTTTGGTAACGGACAAACCAGCACCTCTGCCAACCCTGGAAGCATCCCATATCAACCAGGCACATATACTATATCGCTTATAGCAACAAGTAATAATACTTGTGGAGACACTTTGCAAAAAGTCGTTACATTTTCACTTAACCCTGTGCAATCTTATCCTGATACCGGTTTTTGCGTAGGAGGAAGCATTCAATTAAATGCTAGTGGCGGCACAACATACAGTTGGCAACCAAGTGCGGGATTAACAAATACGAACACTAATAATCCAATTGCAACACCAACTGCAACTACTATTTACACAGTTACCATTCCGCAAATAGATGGTGCTGGCAGAACGTGTAATTTTAATTTATATGATACGATAACTATTTTTCCAAGAGTAAAAGCAAATTTTACTTATACGGTTAATGCTTGTGGAAACACGGTTTCATTTGCTGATTCGTCATATATAGCTCCCACTCATTGGCAATGGAATTTTGGTGATAGCTTAACCGATTCTATAAAAAATCCTTCTCATTCTTATACTCATCCAGGTACATACACCATTAGTTTAGTGGTTAGTAATCAATATCATTGTCCGGATAGTATAACAAAAGTCATTACCCTTAGCGGGTTTAGCCCCATCAGTATTTCTAAAAACACCTTGGTTTGTAGTGGTACACAAGTACAACTTCTTGCAAGCGGTGGTATTAGTTACACTTGGGCTCCGGCTGCTAATTTAAGTGATCCAAATATTTATAATCCTGTAGCAACACCCACTTCAACTACGCATTACACTTTGTATTTAACTCAAGTTAATAGTAGCGGCACTGCTTGTATATCAACGCTTCATACCAATATAACGGTGCCTGTATATACATCATCTGTACTAACTACTTTTGCGCATCCAGATACCATTACAGATGGTAACACATCTCAATTAGGTGCTTATGTAAATGGTGGAAATATTATTTGGTATCCTGATTATAATTTGAGTAGCGATAGCAGTTTAAACCCCGTATCAACGCCACATCATACAATAACCTATACGGCTACTTATATAGACCCACACGGCTGTGTGTTTCCGTTAAGTAAAGTAACTATTTATGTGCTGGCGGCAGATTGTAATGAAAATACAGTTTACGTGCCAAATACGTTTACCCCTAACAACGATGGTAAAAATGATGTGTTATATGCACGCAGTAATTTTATTTATGATATACATTTGGTAGTGGCCGACCGCTGGGGACAAATAGTTTTTGAAACGTATGATATTACCAAAGGATGGGACGGTAATTTTAATGGAAAACCCTGCAACCCCGATGTGTTTGGTTATTACATAACCTACAAATGTAACAACGGTAAAGAGTCGTTTAAAAAGGGCAATGTTACTTTAATTAGATAAACTCTTTAATAAATGAACAGTACAAATTCTAAAGTTGATTTTTATTTTAATAAAGCAAAAAATTTCCAGGCAGAATTAGAAAAATTGAGAACTATAATTCTTGATTGCGGCTTAACGGAAGAATTAAAGTGGGGTGTTCCTTGTTATTCGTTTCAGGAAAATAATATTGTTTTAATACATGTGTTTAAAGAATACTGTGCCATTTTATTTTTTAAAGGTGTTTTATTAAAAGATGCTGAAGGTATTTTAGTTCAACAAACTAAAAATGTACAGTCGGCGCGCCAAATAAGGTTTACAAACGTTAAAGAGATCGTTAAGATTAAAACCACTATTAAATCCTATATCTATGAAGCTATTGAATTAGAAAGAACAGGTTTGAAAGTAGTTTTAAAAAAGACCACAGAATTTAGTATGCCTGAAGAATTTAAAAATAAGTTGGAAAAATTATCTGGTTTAAAAACTGCATTTAAATCGTTAACGCCTGGACGACAAAGAGGGTATTTGCTTTATTTTTCGGCAGCCAAACAAGCCAAAACCAGGGAGGCAAGAATTGAAAAATATATACCTAAAATTTTTATTGGAAAAGGACTGGATGATTAATTAGTTGAGAATGACCACTAAAATAGGAGAGGGGTTAGCTACCGATAAAAGTCTTAAACTTTGTTTAATTACTTAAATTTTTAATGCTTAATTTTCAAACTTTAAATCCTTAAATGGTAAGCTGAATGTTTTGGTATTTTCTTAGAAATAATCTTTACTTTTTTTTTAGAACTTTCTTTAAACGTTTGCATGTAAAAAATGCGGATAGAATTCGTGTTTCTAATCCTATGTTGGTAACGATGAATCATCCAAATTCATTTATGGATACCATTGCTATTTCGGCTGCTTTGTTTTACCCACGCACATATTATATGGCACGAGGCGATGCGTTTAAAAAAGGTATTACAACAACCATACTTAAAGCAATTGGTATCGTACCCATATTTAGAGCCAGAGATGGAGGAGGGCATTCCAGCATTAAAAAAAATTTAGATTCGTTTAAAGTCGTGTATGATTTACTTAATAAACGACAAAAAATTATTGTTTTGGCAGAAGGTATTAGCTTGCAAGAGCGCCGTTTGCAGCCCATACAAAAAGGCACCGCAAAAATGGCTTTTAGTTATTTGGAGCAAGGCGGGCACGATGATTTAAAAATTTTACCTATTGGAGTTACCTATTCTACACCTTCTAAATTTAGAGGTGATGTGTATTATCAAATTGGCGAACCTATTTTAGTAAAAGATTATTATAACGAATATTTGCAGCATCCAGCGCAAACTATTATAAAATTGACTCATTTAATTGAAGAAGGGATGAAGCCTTTGGTGCCGACTTTAATTAATAAAGAAAACGATTTACTGATAGAGCAACTGCAACCAATTTTGAAAAAGCAGTTTATAGAAACTAAAAATCTTAATTATAATAACCTCGAACACCAGCAGCAATACTGGGAATTTATTGTGAATAAATTAAATACAATAACAGAAAATAAACCTGAACAAATTGTAAAAATAAGAACTGAAACTGATCATTATACCAAACAATTAAGTCAATTAAAATTAAGAGATCATTTAATAAGAAATGCCTCAAACAACAAAAGTGTGCTTACTTTTTTTAACCTTATTGTATTTATTCTTGGTTTCCCAATTTATGTCATAGGAAAAACCTTAAATTTTATCCCATATTTTTATGGAAAACGTGTGGCAGATAAAACCTGTAAGGATATTGAATTTCATGCCGCTGTAAATTTTGGCGCAGGTACATTTATTTGGGTAATTACTTTTTTGGTTGAATTACTTTTACTTGGCTTAATTTGTAAAAACTGGTACATTTTGCTTGTTTATGCACTTGTTAAAGTTGTTTGTGGAAGAATTGGACTTTCTTACTCTCCATTTAAAAAGAAAATGTTAGGCGCGCTTAGGCTACATAAAATAAAAACCGGTAATCCATCTTTATATACCAATTTGATTGCTGAAAGAAGTGCTATTGTAACCAATTTTTTATAAATTTATTCTACCAATTAAACCTTTCATTAAAATTTGCATCAAACTAAAAAATATTAAAAATGAATAAAAAAATAATTATCACTTCGTTTGCCTTAGCTGTATTATCATCAGCTTTGCTATTTTCATCTTGTAAGAAAAAAGAAAAAGATGATAATGATACCAGCGCTGCTGAAGATCATACCATGGTTGAAACGCATACAAATGATATTACCAATATTGGCGAACAGGCTTCTTACGGAAGTATGACTACTTATAAACTTGGTCAGCAACAACAGGAAAGTATTTATTCTACTTGTGCAACCATTACCACCTACGCTGTAAATAACATGGATAGTGATACACTTACAGTAAACTTTGGCACAGGTTGCATAGGTGCTGATGGAAGAACACGTAGTGGTATTTTGCAATATATTTATACCGCAGGGTTTCATTATCGCGATTCTGGGAATGTAGTTTCGGTCTCATCAAACAATTATATAGTTGATGGAAATACAATAAATATTGCCAGCAAAATCATTAAAAACTTAGGACACATAACAGGTGGTAAATTAACATGGAGTATTGATGCAAATATTACCATTAATAAGGCCAACGGGAAAACTATAACCTGGGCTACCAGCAAAACCAAAGTTTTATTGGCCGGCGAGCAACCAAGCAATGCACCTATTGATTGGGCGCATGCACAAATTGCAATATACGGTACGGCCAGCGGTACATCGGCTAATGGAGAAAGTTTTACAGCAAGTGTAGCGCAAGCAACTTGGTTGGTAAGAGATTTTAATTGCACCAGCTACCGCAAATGTTTTGTAGCAGGCGAGTTAGATTTTACACCTGGTAGTAAACCTACACGTTATATAAATTTTGGCACAGGCACTTGCGATAATTTAGCATCGGTAACTATTAACGGCAATGTTTACAACATAACTTTAAAGTAAGTTTTACTAAATAGAAATTTAAAAGCCATACTACATGTGTGGCTTTTTTTTTACAATAAAAAATTCTTTCTTTAAATAAATAGAAGCTATTTTTGCCGTCCAATTAAACGGAAACTTGTCAGAGTGGTCGAATGAGCAACCCTGGAAAGGTTGTATACGGGTAACTGTATCGAGAGTTCG
>JBDTJJ010000339.1:0-3774 GCA_039935895.1 Bacteroidia bacterium
CTGGTATAAATTTTTTCTTTAGGCACGCAAGCCGCTATGCCTTTTAGTTTTACATTATGTATGGTAAACAGTGCCACGTTATGCTTGTTTTTTTACAACTACATTATACAAATCTTCAATGGTTTGTGATGATTTTAAATCTTCGGCATTTAATTGCACATCGCAATTTGTATCTACAAAAGCAATTACAATTAAGGCATACATGCTACTCCAATTTTTAATATTGCGGTAATTTGTGGTAGGTGTAATGGTTCCTGGTTCAATATCATCAAACTCGGCGGCTAAATTTTGAGTAAATTCTTGTAAAGTCATCATCCTTATTTTTTAATATTTAATTATAGTTGCACCCCAGCTGTAGCCAATACCAAAGCCTGCCAGCATTACTTTCATACCTCGCTTTAAAATACCTTGCTGTTCGGCATCTTTTAAAGCAACCGGTATGGTAGATGACACCGAGTTGCCTACACTTTCAATATTAACAAAAAATTTCTCTTTAGATACTTTTATTTTTTTGCGAATAATTTCTAACATAAAATAACTTGCCTGATGAAAAACAAACAAATCTATCTCATCAATTGTATAGTTGTATTTTTCGAGTGTTTGATTTACTAATTTAGGTACTGCTTTTACGGCAAATAAAAATATTTCGGTGCTTTTCATTTTCATTTGTCCGTTTGGAAGCTCTTCATCTAACTGTTTATCTTCGTAGTGTGGGTTTCTAAAGCCGCTATGATCTACCAATAAATTTTTATGCCCTGAGCCATCTGTACCAAAAACAAAATGTTGTTTATGCTTACCTTTTGTAATAAGCGTGGCAGATGCAATATCGCTAAAAATGCTTCTTAACTCTAAATCAGTTTTATGAATACCTTTAGTAGGAATATCTGCCGTTAAAAACAACACGTTTTGTGCCATATCAGCCGCTAACAATCCATTGGCAATACCTAAACCATAAATATAACCCGAACAACCATAGGGTAAATCAATACAACCTATGTTTTTAGAAAGTTGTAACCTGTCTTGTATAATGCAACTGGTGGCAGGTGCTATATAATCAAAGCCTTCGGAGCAGAAAATTAAAAAATCAATTGTTTCTTTATTTATATTAGTATCAGTAAACAATTTTTCGGCAGCTTTTACAGCCAAATCTGATGCAATTTCATTAGGTGCAGAAACATAACGCTGTTTAATACCTGTGTTTTTTAAAATTTGTTCGGGAGTTGTTTCTATAAAATCTAAAGCCAATTTTTGGTTGGTAAGTATTTTATCTGGAAAATGAGTAGTTATATGGTTTAAATGAATAGACATAGTTTGTTAGGCACAAACCTAGTTAATTTTTTTTAAAATTTTATGTTTTTTATTTAAGATTAATTATTAAATTAGCCCTATAATTTAAATTAAAACCTATGAAAAAAATTTTCTCAACATTAGTTGTCGCATTAACATTTATGTCGGCAAGCGTCATCGCACAAAACAATGTAACTTTAATTTTAAAAGCTAAAGTAGATGCTTCTTATTTTGAAAGAGTAGAGTTTACATATACTATTTCGGGTATTAACAATCAACAAGATGCGGCTACTTTACTTGGTAAAATGAAAGCAAACGCAGATATTGCTTCTGTAAAAAACGAAGGAAAAGATGCTGAAGGAAATTACCAATATAATTTTCAAATGAAAACAGCCCATGATAAAACATATTACATTAATATGATAACAAATTTGGGTGTTGCATACGTACAAACCTTAAAAGGAGAAAAGAAAACACCTCAACAATTTCTTCAGGCTAAAAACAATGTTAATGCTAAATAAGCTCACTAATTTTAAACAAATCTAAAATCTAAAAAAGCACCCGATAAAAAAGGTGCTTTTTGCTTTTGTATAAATATGCAAAAAATACTGGCTAATAATAAAAACACGTTTATTTTCTTTCTTGTTTTATCTTTTTTATTTTATGGAAATTCTATAAAAAACGGGTATAGTTTAGATGATTCGTATGTTACTGTTACAAATTACCCCGTAAAAGGACAGCCATATAAACCCAATAATGCTTTAGTAGCTAAAGGGTTTAGCGGTATTGGTAAAATTTGGCATAGTCATTATGGGTATGGGCCAGGCACAGCTTATGACTACCGGCCATTGGTTACTACTATGTTTGCCATAGAGTATGGCGTTTTTGGACAAGCGCCACACATTAATCACTTTATAAATGTTGTTTTATATGCTTTACTTATTTTTTATCTATTTCTGTTTTTAAAAAAATGTTTTAGTCAGTATCCTTATAAAGAATCTTTTGCTTTTATATGTGCTATTTTATTTTTAGCCCATCCGCTCCATACCGAAGTAGTAAATAATATTAAATGCCGCGATGAATTAATGGCTTTGCTTTTTGCCGTTTTAGCCTCTATGCAAATATTTGTTTATTTTGAAACAAAACACATTAAACACCTTGCTTTTGCAGCTATTTTTATGCTGCTATCCTTATTCACTAAATTTACATCTGCCATTTTTATTGTTTTAATTCCCTTAACTATTTTCTTTTTTTCTAAAGTAACAAAAAAACAAATTGCCCTTGTTTTAACGGGCCTAGCTGCTTGCTTTTTTATTTATAGAAGAACCAGAAAAAACTTAGTAACCGAAAAAGAAATTCGTTTTTTTTATCATTTTGAAAATCCACTCTATACAGAGCACATATCTTTTTACGCTAAAATTTTATTTGCCTTAAAAACATTTGGCGTATATGTAAAATTACTTCTTTTCCCTTACCCACTACGTTTTTATTACGGCTCGCCAATCATATCAACCAACCTAAGTTTAATTGATTTTGAAATTATTTTGGGCATCATGTTTGTTATGGCAGCATTGTATTACTGTTATAAATCTCAAAATAAAATAGCATTTTTCGGACTACTTTTTTTCTTACTTTCTATTGCACCATTAATAAATTTTTTAGCGCCTGTTGCCGGCATAGTTGGCGAACGACTTGCTTTTACAGGCTCTATTGGTTTTGTTGTTTTTATAACCTCTGTTTTATTTTCATTACACAAAACCATACCCAATAAATTAACCACGCAATCTTTCACTCAAAAACCATTAGCTTATTTAAGTATTGTATTAATACTTTTTTTATTTTATGATTGGAACAGAAATGTCGATTGGAAATCTGAATTTACCTTGTATGAACACGATGCACAATACAAAGCTAAATCGGCAGGAAACTGTAATTTATTAGCTAACAAATACTACGAAATGCTTATATCGGGAGATGCCACCTACCCACGTGATGTTTTAATAAATAAAAGTTTAGAGTATTATAGAAACGCTTTTGAAAAAGATTCGTCCGTTTTTTCAGCCTTAAACAACGCAGGGGTAATTCTTTTCTCCTACTTAAACCAAACCGATTTAGCGCTTAGTTATTTTAAACGAGCTATTGCAAACAACCCAAAACCATATCCGCAAGCCTACGAAAACCTAGGTAATTGCTACAAACGCATGGGAGATTTTAAACTATCATTTAAAAATTACCGTATAGCTACTTTACAAAACCAGTATCAATACACTTCGTATAAAGAGTTGATGCAAATGTTAATTGAAAAGAAAAATTTAGCCCCTGCTTTACCCATTATTGAAGAAGCTGATAAAAATTTCCCTAAAAATTACGTAGTAACAACT
This sequence comes from Bacteroidia bacterium, assembly GCA_039935895.1. GTDB lineage: Bacteria > Bacteroidota > Bacteroidia > B-17B0 > Aurantibacillaceae > PALSA-968. The sequence continues at coordinate 3,669 of JBDTJJ010000339.1, forward strand.
CAATATGCTAACTATTATTTGCTTAGCGGACAAACAGCGAAAGGCATGCAAAAGTTAGAAGAGGCCTTTGTTATTTCTCCCAATAAAAAATTGGCCGAATATATTT